>CANGLG010000022.1 GCA_947454395.1 Flavobacteriales bacterium | reverse complement strand
GTTAGCTCCCACTCATGACCATACAATGCTTTAAAAAATCCATTTCCCCATTTCGTTGGTGTTGTTGTCCAAGTAACTTCTAAACCGGAAGTAATGGCATCTTTACCTTTACCAGTTCCATATGAACTTTTCCAACCCAAGCCTTGCTGTTCAATTCCTGCTGCTTCAGGTTCTGGTCCAACGTTTGAGGCAGGTCCGGCACCATGTGTTTTTCCAAAAGTATGTCCACCCGCAATAAGTGCTACCGTTTCCTCATCGTTCATTCCCATTCGACCAAATGTTTCACGAATATCTTTTGCTGCTAAAAGCGGATCAGGATTGCCGTTTGGTCCTTCCGGGTTCACATAAATCAATCCCATTTGTACCGCTGCTAATGGATTTTCCAATTTGCGACCTTCGGAATATCTTTTGTCTTCTAGCCATTTTTTCTCAGAACCCCAATACACATTCGATTCGGGCTCCCAAACGTCTTCTCTTCCTCCCGCAAATCCGAATGTCTTGAATCCCATGTCTTCCAAAGCTACATTTCCAGTTAAAACCATCAAATCTGCCCAAGAAATTTTGTTGCCATACTTTTGTTTAATCGGCCAAAGTAACCTTCTTGCTTTATCAAGATTGGCATTATCCGGCCAACTGTTTAAGGGAGCAAAACGTTGCTGACCGGCACGTGAACCACCTCTTCCATCTCCCGTTCTGTATGTTCCAGCACTATGCCACGCCATGCGAATGAAAAGCGGTCCGTAATGTCCAAAATCTGCCGGCCACCAATCTTGTGACTCTGTAAGCACTTTTCGGATGTCTGCTTTCAATGCATAGTAATCAAGTGAGTTAAATGCCTTTTGGTAATCGAAAGATCCACCCATTGGGTCAGATTTCTCAGAATTTTGCCTTAAAACTGACAAGTCCAATTGATTTGGCCACCATTGATCGTTTGTTGTTTTGCTTTTCATCTCTGGTTTCGATTCAGCAGAAAGGTTTTTATTATCGGAGGCTGCTATTGACTTAGAAAAATGAAATGGACATTTTCCGCTTGTTTCTTGAGCATCAATGAAAGTAGAGGATAACAATCCAATAAATAATAGTGTTTTTTTCATTTTTTACTTTTTTATTTTTCAAAAATAAGGTTGAAATGACAAGGCTATTTATTGAATTTGTTGATATATTTATAAAAAAAATCGATATCAAATAAATTGCATTTATAACTAGTTTTGACGTGAACAAATAAAGTATTGGAGTGATGAATTCTCAAATTGATAGATTGAAGTTAGAATTAGAAGATTATAAAAAAAAGCTGTTAAATCATGCGCTCTATAAATCTGTTAGGTCTGTAAGTGACTTTCAAATTTTCATGGAACAGCATATTTTCGCAGTATGGGATTTCATGAGTTTATTGAAAGCTTTGCAACGTGGATTGACAAGTGTTGAATTGCCTTGGAAACCTATCGGAAGTCCAACAACGAGACGATTTATCAATGAGATTGTGTTGGGTGAAGAGTCAGACGTTGATTCAAATGGAGAAGTTGCGAGTCATTTTGAATTATACATTGATGCCATGAATCAAATTGGTGCCAATACAAAAACCATCCAAACATTTTTGGAGATGATAGAAAGTGGTAGTTCCATTGAAGAGGCATTAAACAAAGTCGATATTCATCCCGAAACACGTAATTTCGTGAATTTCACCTTTACTGTTTTACAATCCAATTCCATACACAGGATTGCTTCTGTATTTACTTTTGGGCGCGAAGACTTAATTCCCGATATGTTCATTCAAATATTGCGAGAAATGAAGTCACAGGGACAGACGAATATTTCAAAATTATTATACTACTTGGAACGTCACATAGAAGTAGACGGAGATGACCACGGACCTATTTCATTGAAAATGATGGAAGAATTATGCGGAGATGATACACAAAAATGGAACGAAGTTTTAGAAATTGCAAAACAGGCTATGGAAATGAGAATTAAGCTTTGGAATGGCGTCTTGAGTCAGCTGACAGTTCTCAGCAATTAATTTATATTTTTAGAAAATGACAAACTACACCGAGTACATTGGATACATTGCTTCAGCACTTGTATTGACATCCTTTTTAATGAAAAATATTACCTATTTGAGGGTAATCAATACTGTTGGTTGTGGTGTTTTCATTTTATATGGTACGCTTTTACCTTCAGTGCCGATTATTGTTACAAACGCAGCAATTGTCTTAGTAAATTTCTATTATCTAATTCGTCCGGCAAAAACGGTTTAACTCCAAGTTGTACCTTCTTTTCCATCCTTAACAACAATCCCAGCAGCTGCTAAACCATCACGTATTTTGTCCGAAGTAGTCCAGTCTTTGTTGGTTCTTGCTTGTTGACGTAAGTCCAAAACCAATTCCATTACAGGTTTAAGTTTGGAATCATTGTTTGAACTCGCAATTTCAAGTCCAAGAACGTTGAACACAAAACTTTTCATTTCTGTCTCAAGTAAATCTTTGTCAGCTTTATTTATGGTTGCATTTCCATCGTTGATGAGGTTGATTTGTTTAACAGCATCAAATAAATTAGCAATTAAAATCGGAGCGTTAAAATCATCATTCATTGCTTCGTAAAAGCTAGAAACAATAGACTGAACATCGAATGATGAGTTTTCAGCTGTGTTGAGTTTTTCAATTAAATTCAAACCATCTGTCAAACGAGAAAATCCCTTTTCTGCCGCATCCAATGCTGTTTCAGTAAAGTCAAGTGTGCTACGGTAATGCGCTTGCATCATAAAGAATCGAAGGACATTTGCCGGATATGCTTTTTTAAACAAATTGGTCGTTCCTTCAATAATCTCTTTGGGTAAAAAATAGTTTCCAAAAGACTTACTCATTTTCTGTCCATTGACATTCAACATGTTGGCATGCATCCAATATTTTGCAGGATTACATCCAAAAGAACCACAACTTTGTGCGATTTCATCTTCGTGGTGTGGAAATTTCAAATCCATTCCACCACCGTGAATGTCAAAGTGTTTTCCTAAATATTTGGTGCTCATGGCTGTACATTCAATGTGCCATCCTGGATTTCCATTACCCCAGGGAGAACGCCAGATTTGCATATCATCCGGATTTGCTTTTTTCCAAAGTGCAAAATCAGCAAAGAAGCGTTTTTCATCTTGTGCATTCAGGTTACGAGTTTCGTTTTCCAATTCATCTACCTTTCGACCACTCAGGATACCATAATTGAAATCTTGCATGTATTTCTTTGTATCGAAATACACAGAACCATTTACAGCATATCCGTATCCATTGTTTAGGATTTGCTCGATAATTTCAATTTGCTCCTGAATATGACCTGTTGCTGTTGGTTCAATACTTGGAGGTAATAAATTGTAAATACGTTGTAATTCTTGAAACTTCACATTGTATTTGTACACAATTTCCAAGGACTGCATTTGTTCGAGACGTGCAGCTTTTCCAATACTGTCTTCCTCATGTCCGGCACTATTTGTAATATGACCTGCATCTGTAATGTTTCGAACGTATTTAACATTGAATCCAAGATGCAACAAATAGCGATAAATTAAATCAAAATTGATGAACGTACGCATATTCCCCATGTGAGGCTCACTGTACAAGGTCGGTCCGCAAACATACATTCCAACATTATTTTCATGTAATGGTTCGAATTTTTCCTTTTTTCCGGAAAGACTGTTGTATAGTTGAAGATTTCTTGATGTAACTGACATACGTTTAATTTGAATGCAAATTTAATTTTTATTACCGAAAACGAATAAAGACAAACACGTTCAATATCGGCATTATTTTTGTTGCAAGTGGAAACCATGAATTCACTTATAACATTATTAACTTCTTTCATAATTTTGTTTTCAATTCCAACCGATATTCCATATGCGAGTTTGGAAAAAGCGATGGAATCAAACGACGCAAAAGTCATTGTTGATTTAGGAAAAGATAAAGTGCTTTTGAATATTTTAGGAAAAGAAGGTGCGTACAATCATTCTCAAGCAGAATTAATATTGGGAGAGTTTTTTGATAAAAAACCAAAAGGAACGTTTACGTATATTTTCAAAGGGAAGGAATCCTCAGATGGGATTTTTGCTGTTGGAACTTATACTGTAAAAAATGAATCCTTTCGAACTACCTTTCATTTCAGAACGGTGAAATCAGAATCAAAGTTGGAAAGTTTGACGATTGCAGATTAGGATTTCGAACTACTAAATCTAATGCTTAATTCGGAATTAATTATTCGTAATAAACCTAGGCTTGCGTACGGTTTTCTTTTAAAGTCGAGAAGAAAATAATTCCATACCCTATTGCCAACATTAAGTGGAAAGGAACCATTCCTAAATCACCATAAATTGTACGATTAATTGCGGTAAAACCAAATACCACCATCAAAACACCCTCAGCAATATTAATAATCGAAAGGCTCTTTTTGTCGTATTTGTTTCCTTTGAATTCGTCTTTTTTCGCGACGTTGAATTTAGGGGTACGTACAAACGAACTTTTGATTCCCAAATATCCTTCAATAACAGCCACTGCATTACTCAAAGAAAGCGCCATGGAAACAGTCAAAAACTGGACAAAACGGCCAATAAAACGAAACAAATCCACGAAGAAATTTCCTCTTTTATCGCGGAAAGAATTCCAATAATAAAACGCCAAGAAAACAGTACTTAAAAGGAAAAACGCACCAAATTGAATGAAAAGATTTAAGTCTGAGAATGAATCTTTAATGTGCAAAACACAAAGGCTTAGAATCGATAAAATCAAGATAAATACAAACACAGACGAATTAAACAAATGAGCCAATCCATGCAGTCTGTCTGAGAATTTCAAACCGGGATATTTCACAAGGCTTTTCCACATTTTGATAAAAACTTCCGCTCCACCTTTCATCCAACGATGTTGCTGGCTTTTTAAAGCGGACATTGTAATTGGTAATTCCGCTGGAGATTCTACATCTTCTAAATATTTGAATTTCCAGCCACGCATTTGCGCTCGGTAACTCAAATCTAAATCTTCTGTAATGGTATCGTGTTCCCAACCACCAGCATCTTCGATACACGCTTTTCTCCAAACTCCGGCAGTTCCATTGAAATTGATAAAGTGTTCCGAAGCGTTACGTCCACCTTGCTCGATTGCAAAGTGACCATTTAATCCAAATGCTTGAAGTTCCGTAAGTAAAGAGTAAGTTTTATTCAAATGTCCCCAACGCGTTTGAACAACTCCAACTCCATCTTTGAAATAAGGCATTGTGCGTTTTAAGAAATCTTTATCCGGAACAAAATCTGCATCAAAAATTGCAATAAATTCACCTTCAACTCTATCCATTGCAGCGTCAAGTGCTCCAGCTTTATATCCGGTTCTGTCTACACGATGAATGTGTTGAATATTGATTCCTCTGGCAGCAACCTCTGCAACTTTTGCTGCAATGATGTCTTTTGTTTCATCTGTGGAATCATCCAATACTTGGATTTGAAACTTATCTCTCGGGTAATCAAATTCCGCCGCTGTCTCAATAATGCGCTCAGCCACATACATTTCGTTGAACATTGGTAATTGAACCGTGACTTTTGGTGCCGTATCCTCATCATATGTAGGAACAATTTCCGAATTTCGTTTCTTTTTGTTTCGAACATAGGCCACGGCCAAACTCATTTGGACACAGCTATAATAGAAAATCAACAAAAGACAAGCACCATAAATTCCTAAAATAATTTTAGCTGCTAAATGTGACCAATAATGTTCTTTGACAAACGTTTTTCCATTCTCTGTGACTGTTCTATCTCCCCAATTGAACATCCATGAAACTTTTAAATTTACCATGAATGGCGTTTCCGGATTAAAACTGAAATGTTCCAAATGATTTGAATCTGTCTCAAAAGGAAAAGTTTCAGGACGGTAATTTTTGTCCGTGATTTTCAGTTCACATTTACCAATGGGTACATTTTTGAAAACAAACTTTCCGTCATCATCCGTTTCGGCAACAAAGGTTTTTCCAGTTTTTAGCGACTTTAAAGTCACCTCCACTTTTTCGGCATCATTTTTAGTCTTGTAATCAGCAAGGTATCCATCGATAACTTTAGAAACTTGAGCATTGGAAAACCCGGCTACAAGCAAGAAAAGGGAAAATATCAGTTTCCTCATAGAAATTCGAACAAAGGTAATTTTGAAAATAAAAGACAAATATAATTTTATTCTTTCACTAAATTCATTTCGTCCACTAAGTGTTTTGCACCAGAGTATATATCCATTACCCACATCACATAGCGAATATCTACGACAACATTACGGCAACGACTTGCATCGAACATGTAATCACTCATGGTACTTTCCCAGGTTCTATCGAAATTCAGCCCCATCAAATGCCCATTGGCGTCTAACACCGGCGAGCCAGAATTTCCACCCGTCGTGTGATTGGAACCGGTAAAACAAACCCATAATTCATCGCCTTGCGCATAAGGGCCATAATTTTTGGCTTTGTGTAATTCCAACATCCGCGGCAACAACTCAAAATCAGGATTTCCTGAATTGTATTTTGCTATGATTCCATCCAGGGTTGTATGTTCTGTATACATCATCCCATCAGTTGGAGCTGAACCTTCTAATTGTCCGTAAGTTATGCGCAACGTTGAATTTGCATCCGGCCAGTGTTTATCGTTTGGAAACATCACAAATTTACCTTCCACATACAATTGAAGTAATGTAGTCATTTCAGCAGAATAATTCTGATAGCCAGGTATAACCTCATTTCTAAACGTTGAGATTTGATCTAGGTAAAATTTAAAACCTAAATCTTTTTTAATCTTATTCAAACTCTTCTCACTAAATTTTTGAAGAAAAGCCAAGTAACGATCTTTAGTTGTAAAAATGGATTTCGAATAGATTACATCCGCCAATGCTTTTACACCTGTTTCATTCTTGTATTTTTGTAGTTGATTGATTTGTTTTAAATATTCATAAGTCAATAGTTCAAAAATTTGTTGATCCACTTTCTCATCGTAATTTTTAAAAAAACCTTCGGCTCCGGTCTTAAGTTTTTCAATAACCGTTTTCAACTCTCCGTTTTCCTTGTATTTTGAATAATTGGTGACTAAATCGTTTAATCCTCTTGCCAACTTAAAATATTCAGGTCCATATGAGAAATATTCAGAACCCATTGCGTATCTGAATTCCAAATCTGATTTTGTTGCAACTAATGCATTCATTTTAGCAACAACGTCGGCGTATTTCTTCCATTCTTCCTTGCTTTTAGCCATTTCAGAATATGCCTTTTCTTGTTCCAGTTTAATAGCTACTGCATCCAACGTTTTCAAACCATCAATTTGCCCAATCCACTTCTTCCAAGCATTTGCAATCGAAGCTTGTTTTGCTGAATATTGAATGCGTGTCAAATCTGAGTTTTTCATGGCTGCATCAATCACTCCCAAGGACAAGTCGCGCATGTGAATACGTGCCGGGCGTTCTTTTTCAATAATGAATTTCAAATAAGATGAAACAACGTGCTGCTCCGTTTGCCCCGGGAAACCATAAACCATAGTGAAGTCACCAACTTTTCGGTCTTTAAATGATATTGGCAAAGAATGCAATGGTTGGTAGGGAACATTGTCTTTTGAAAATGCAGCCGGTTTATTGTCTTTACCAGCATAAATGCGAAATACGGAAAAATCACCGGTATGTCGTGGCCAAACCCAGTTGTCCGTATCGCCACCAAATTTACCAATGGAATTAGGAGGAGTTCCGACGAAACGAATGTCTAAAAAGACTTCTTTTACCATCATGTAATAATCATTCCCATAATTAAAAGCCTTTATTTCAGCTTCGTAATGCGTGCCAACCAGGGCAGCAGCGGTTAATTTTTTGATATTTGCCTGAATGGTGGCCAAATCATTTTTCGAACTTGTTCCGATAAGAACTGCTTGTGTAACATCTTCTATTCTCACAATTCGTGTGGCAGTGAGTCCCGGATTCGTCAATTCTTCGTCTCTATTTTTTGCCCAATACCCATTTTTTAAATAGTCTTTCTCTAAAGAAGAATGGGATTGAATGTATGAATAACCACAATGGTGATTTGTCAACAATAATCCTTGATTGGAAACGATTTCAGCGGTGCACCCTCCACCAAATTGTAAAATCGCATCTTTTAAACTGGTTTTATTGATGCTGTAAATATCATCCGCAGACAGCTTCATTCCTTTCGCTTTCATATCTGATTCAAAGGCTGAAATTAAAGAAGGGATGAGCATTCCTTCTTCTGCCCTCAGAATAAATGAGCCTAAGACAAGAACGAAAAGGATTGGCTTTAAAAGTAGATTTTTCATAAAATTTTAAATAATTGTACGAAGTTAATTTTTCCGCTTAAAATATTGCAAAAGAAGAATAAACAATCCCAATTCACTAAATTTGCATACCAAGAGGAAAAATGAAAATTTTTGAAAGCTTAGCGGCATTACCACAAATAAAAAAACCGGTTGTTACAATTGGCACTTTTGATGGCGTTCACTTGGGGCATCAGAAAATTCTAGAGCAATTAAAATTAGAAGCAAAGGTAATTGATGGTGAGACAGTACTTTTAACTTTTCATCCGCATCCAAGAGTTGTTTTGTTTCCAAATAATCATGGGATTCAACTTTTGCAAACCATGGAAGAGAAATTTCAAGCGTTGAAGGAAAATGGTTTGGAGAATATTATTGTTTTGCCTTTCACAGAAGTGTTTTCAAATTTAACTGCTGAGGAATTTACGCGGAAAATTTTGTTTGAAACACTTCATTGCACAAAAGTTGTCATAGGATATGACCATCAATTTGGAAGAAATCGGGAAGGTAATATTGAGTATTTAAGGACCGTTTCTTCAAAGTATAATTTTGAAGTGATTGAAATTCCAGCAAAATCCATTGACGAAATCAATGTCAGTTCCACAAAAATCAGAGAAAGTTTATTAAAAGGAGACGTAGAAACTGCAAAATTATTTTTGTCGAGGCCTTACCAGTTGACGGGGATTGTTGTAAAAGGCGATCAATTGGGAAGAACGATTGGTTTTCCAACAGCCAACATTTCAATAAATTCTGACACAAAAATAATCCCTGCTAATGGTGTTTATGCGGTAAAAGCCTTGGTTGATGCAGTTTCTTATTTTGGCATGATGAACATTGGTATCAGACCAACAGTCGATTCAGGGAATCAATTGAAGTTGGAGGTACATCTTTTTGATTTTTGTCAAGACATATATGACAATGAGGTAACCATACTTTTTGAAAAGCATATTCGACTTGAGAAGAAATTCCCTAATTTAGATGAATTAAAAAATGCCATTGCGAATGATGAAGAATATTGCCGTCGTTTTTTTGGTTTGCCTTTGGTTTAATGCCAATGGACAAAAAAGTGACGTAAAAGTCTATCGTTTGGAAGAAATTGTTTCTGCTAATACCGATACGATTTACGCTATTTCGCTTTCTAAAAGTAAATTGTCGCAACTCCCGGTGCAATTATGGAAATTCAAGAATATTAAAGAGTTGTATTTGGATAAAAATCACCTCAAAAATTTACCAGACACATTCGATTTATTTGATAAATTGGAATATTTGAATTTGGATAGAAATGATTTGGATTATGTTCCATTGGCAATTTCACGACTTAAAAGTCTAAAAAAACTTGTAATAACACGAAATCAAATCAATGTAATTTCTGGCAACCTATTATATTGTTCATACCTTGAAGAAATGGATTTTTATGACAATCCAATTGGTTCAGTGGAAAAAGAGATTTATCAGATGCAACAACTAAAAAAGTTGGATATTCGCGGTGTTATGATGAGTACCAAAATGCATGATGAAGTCAAAAACAAATTGAGTTGGGTAAAAGTATTAACAGATCCTCCATGCAAGTGCTTGGATTAAATAAAATAAAATGAAAAAAATATTTATCGTTATATGTTTTGTTTTGCCTCTGAGTTTTTTTTATGCACAACAAATACCTCAATACTCTCAATTTCAAAGGAATCAATTCGTGATTAATCCGGCTGCTGCTGGAGTGTATGACTTTGTTGATGTGACTCTCGGAGGTAGATGGCAATGGTTAGGCGTAGCTGATGCGCCAAAAACCTCGTATCTTGCAGTATCAGTTCCATTAAATTTCAAACCAAAATATTACAATCCTGGTATACGTACGAGTAGCGGTCCAATTACAAATCCTGAAATTAAAACAGGAAAATTAAAACATACAATTGGCGCTCAAGTTCTTGCAGATCAATATGGCGCATTCAGAAAACTATCTTTTTCTGGAACTTATGCTCTTCATTTACCAATTTCAAAAAAACTCAATTTGTCTTTTGGAATAAAAGCAGGTCTATCAAATAATGCTTTTTTAGCTGACAAAGCACAAGTATTGAACATCATGAATCCTTCATTGACATATACTGATGCAACCTATAATTCTTATTTATCAAATCAGTCAAACAAAAACATCATGGAAATTGGTTCTGGTCTTTACTTGTATGGCAAAAGATTTTTTGCAGGAATATCAGCTGATCAGTTAACTCGTGATTTGGTGCAATTTGGAAATGGAACGGCTAATTTTAATCCTCAAATGCACTATAATGTTGTTGCTGGATATAAAATTAAAACTGGAGAAAATCTTACTCTTACTCCGAGTGTTTTATTAAAATACATGCGTCCTGCTCCTGTATCAATTGATGTTAACATGCAAATAGAATATAATGAATGGCTATGGTTTGGATTAGGTTATCGTCACACCGATGCTGTGATTGGAATGCTTGGAATGAATATTAGTAACCGATTTAAATTCGGTTATTCTTATGACTTTACATTGTCAAAATTTAATAATTACTCAAGTGGTGGTCACGAATTAACACTTGGCCTAATGTTAGGGAGATAAAACATGAAATTATCATTTTCAATAATAATCACAATAACTTTTGTTCAATCAATAGTTTTTGGGCAATTTAAGAATATAGAACTCCCACAAAAATTAGGAGGAAACGTAAATACATCAGCGGAAGAGAATTTTCCGGTTTTTTCAAAAACAGATAATTCCCTATATTTTACAAGGACTTTTGATCCTGCTTCTATTGGAGGTGAAAATGATCAAGATATTTGGAGAAGCGATAGAGAAGCGGAGTTAATGTATTCCAAAGGGCAATCAATGAAAAAGTTGAACAATAAATACAACAATTGTATTATCGGTTTTAATTCAGATGAGTCTATCGTATACATGCTTAATTCCTATGAAGGAAAAAAAGATTTAAAAAAAGGTATTTCTTCTTCTCAAAAAAAGGGAGATAGCTGGTCAAAACCGAAAGAAATAAAAATTCCAGGACTTGATATTGAAGGTAATTTTTACAGCTTCCACATAAATAAAAATGAGGATGCTATAATAATTTCATATCAAGGACCTAGTTCAAAAGGAGAGGAGGATTTATATGTTAGTTTACTCGAAAATGGAAAATGGACAGAACCAAAGTCAATGGGTAACAACATTAACTCCTCAGGCTTTGAAATTTCACCCTTTTTGTCTCCAAATAATGACACTTTATTTTTTTCAAGCAATGGTTTTGGAGGAGAAGGGGATGCAGACATTTTTTATGCTGTTCGCAAAAGTTCAAACTGGAGTGATTGGAGTGAACCTATAAATTTAGGAAATGTTATAAACTCACCAAAATTTGATGCTTATTTTACTATTTCTGGTAAATACTTCTATTGGTCAAGTAACAAAGAAGCAGAAAGAAGTGATATTTATTATTCAACCATATTACCTCCACCACCTTTAACTGCTTCAGCAAATGGAACGGATGTAACAGTTTATAAGGGTTCCGACGGAAAAATAGATTTAACACCCTTAGGAGGTGTTGCACCTTATCAGTTTCAATGGTCGAATGGAAGCATTCTTGAAGATCCAGATGGATTAATTAAAGGAGTTTACGATGTAATTGTAACTGATGCCATTGGACAGGTAGCAAAGGTTAGTGTTCCAATTGGGGAGCCAGAACCTGTTATTGCAAAAGTAGAAGTGCCAGAAATTATCTTACCACAAACAGTAATTTACTTTGATTTGAATTCGAGTTATTTGACTAAAGAAAATACAAATGACTTAGATGAATTTGTAAAAAAAATGAAAGAGTATAGAAACACCAAATTAACTGTTGTTTCTCACTGTGATAGAAGAGAATCTGATATATATAATATTTGGTTATCAAAGCGAAGAATGGAAACAACCATAAATTATTTGGTAAAAAAAGGAATCGAACGTTCTCGTATTTCAGGTTCGTATAAAGGTGAAAGAGAACCAGATATTAAATGTACCAATTGTTCGGAAGATCAATTTACAAAAAATAGAAGAACTACAATTAAAGTTACTCCTTTCTAAGTTTTGAACGAAACCATGAGGAAAAGAACTTATTGTTTGAAAATTTGTATCTAGGCAAATTATCTAAATTTAACTCATTGAATTTAAAAAATGAGTTTTACAAAAGTTTTATTGTTTTTTTTGTTCTGGAATACATCTAATTTATTCGGACAAAATTTAATTAATAATGGGAGTTTTGAATACGGTATTTCAGGATATGGTTTTCTAACAGATGGTCTTGGATACAATTTACTAAGTCCTCCCTATTCAGGAACGACCGCTACAGGAAATTACGCGTTTGCTTATAATCCTCAATCGATTAATAATCTTACTTTTTTAAGTTCAGGAGACCATACATCCGGAACGGGGATTATGATGATTATTGATGGCAATACGTCTGGTACACAAGAACGATTTTGGAAAGCAGGGAATACCGGAGGTGGGATTTGTAACCTAACAATTGGTCAAACTTATTCATTTAGTTATTGGATAAGAACCATCACAAATTCAGTAGCAGGAAACAGTGAATTGGCAGACATTAACGTTTCAATTACAAATGCATCAAATGTTTCTTTAACATTTGGAACTACGCTTGCTCCTTTGCCAAATTTTGGATGGCATCAAGTAAAATATTCCTTTACACCAACTTCTTCTTGTGTTAACATCGAACTTTACAATGGCAATAATGGAACTGCTGGAAACGATTTTGCCATAGACGATATTGAATTATCCCAAATTAAGCCTTTGTCTTTCACTCATTCAATTACCCAACCGAATTGCACAGAAGAAAACTCTGGTCAAATTGTAATGTATCCAAATGGGGGTATTGCACCATATACTTTTCGTGTGATAGGACCACAATCAATTTCCAATACTAATTCAACAGGGGTATTTCCTTCATTGGGGCCAGGAAATTATATTATTGGCTTAATGGATGCCACAGGCACCGTTGATTCTGTAAATAATATTACAATTAGTACTCAATCGCCAATTACAATAACACCATCAGATACAAGCGTTTGTCCAAATACCTCCTTAACATATTCTGCTTCTGGAGGTGAAGGTATTTATTCGTGGACATCATCTCCAAACGACCTCGAACTCACTTTACTCAACCAACCTACTGTTTCAGTTTCACCAAATATTACAACTACATATACAGCAACCTCAACTGCCAATAATATTAATTTAATTTACAACGGGGATTTTGAACTTGGCAATACGGGATTTATTTCTTCTTATCCTTTTCAAAACTCAAATCCGTCTGGTTTTGATAGAATATATGGAATTGTAACTAATTCAAATGCATGGAATAATACCTTTGGAAATTGCATTGACCATACTTTCGGAAACAGTAACGGAAAAATGATGACTGTTTCCGGATCAACTTATAACCTTGGAAATGATGTTGTTTGGAGCCAGAAAATTGCTGTTCAGCCTAATAAATCATACCAGTTTTCTTATTGGGTACAAACTTTGGAGCTAACAAATCCAGCGCAACTCGATGTATTAATAAATGGTGTGTCAATTTCAACTTACACTGCTGTAAATCAAAATTGCGTTTGGGATCAGGTTTTTTTAACATGGAATTCAGGCAATAACCAAACTGCAGACTTACAAATAATAAATAAAGAATATAATTCTACTGGAAATAGTTTTTCGTTGGATGATCTTGTTTTTAAAACTCAAAATGAGTGTTCTGCAGATGTAACTGTCACAATGAAAACTGAAGAGCCAGAATACGGAATTGAATATCCTGCGAATGTCTGTTTAAATGAAAATACCATAACACCAATTTTAGGCTCAGGATTTATTTCAGGCGGCATTTTTAATGTAGTTGAATCAGGACTTAATATTGATAATATTTCAGGAACAATTACACCAGCAACAACTACTTCCCCAGGAACTTATCATCTAACTTATACTGCGCAAGTTTGTGGACAATATATTCCCGATACTTTTGTTGTCAATGTGCGACCATTACCTGGCCTTTTAGCTTTAACAGGAGGTGATTATTATTGTGCCAATCAAGTGTTTAATCCTTTAACCTTATCTGTAGAAGGAACTCCGAATTGGACAATCTATTATAATTTAGATGGTCAACCGCAGGTACTTTCCAACGCTTCATCAAGTCCAATTTCCATTGGGAATGCCTATGGCACATATGATCTGGATTCTATTTCAGATGCATATTGCTCCAATATCATGACAGGCGCTCAAACAATATCTGTTTCTGATGCTCCTCAAATTCCGGAAGTTTCCGGACCAGTTGAATATTGTAAGAATGCTTTTGCTGTTGCGCTTAGTGTTACAAATCCAAACGGTGTTATAAATTGGTATTTAGATTCTACGCTTACAAATTTTATCGGAAGTAACGTTGAACTATTACCTTCAACACAGCAAACTCAAACATATTACGTTAATCAGACCGTTGACAATTGTCAGGGGCCTGCCGCCAGTGTTTTGGTAATTATTAATAATTGCGATTTAATTATTCCATCTGCCTTCACACCAAATTCTGATGGGGACAATGACTTTTGGAATATTACTCAACTCGATGAACAATACCCCGAAAATGTTGTCAAAATTTTTAATCGCTGGGGAGAACCAATTTATGAGTCTTTACCTGGAAAATACTCTAATAATCCTTGGGATGGAAAATATAAAGGTGCAGTTATGCCGGTTGCTACTTATTTCTATGTAATTCAAAGAACCAAAGATGACTCTACGGAACCTTTAAGTGGAACAGTAACACTAATCCTTAGAAAATGATGAAAAGAATAATAATTATTGGATTTCTTTGCGTTTCAGCTATTTCAAATGCACAGCAATTACCTCAGTATACTCAATTTGCAAATAATCAATCACTTTATAATCCAGCTTTTATTGGAATAAACAAATCAAGTGATATCACTGTTGGTGGCAGATGGCAAATGCTTGGTTTTGGAAATGAACCACGCACAGCTTTTGGGATTTTCTCAAAAAATATTGCACTAAAAGAGAAGGAAGTCTTTAACCCATCTCTTAGAATAAGTAGGGATATACCTAGTGAAGCAACACATGAAAAAAGAAAATTCTCACAGGCATCTGGTGCTCAGATTGCGCTGGATCAGTATGGCGCATTTCGAACTTTCAGTCTAAATGGAATTTATGCATTTCATTATCAGGTAAATCGAACAATGAAAGTATCAGGAGGACTAAAAGCTGGATTCAATAACAATTCATTTGATGCTTCAAAAGCAATTGTTTCAAATATTACGGATCCAAAACAAGCATATCAAGGAGGAGATTCAGAGTATGACCAATTTATTAGTGGAAGACAAAATGCCACTTTTTTAAATGTCGGAGCAGGGGCTGTTATTCATTATTCTGACTTTTTTATTGGTTTTTCAACGGACCAATTAACAAGAAATACCATTGAATTAGGAAATAGTTCTGTGAATTTTAATCCGTCAACTCATTATTTTTTTTCAACCGGATATAAATTTTCAATTAGTGACGCGCTTAAATTAACAGCTGTTGCTCTAATAAAAAAAATGAAACCTGCACCGATATCTACTGAATTTTCAATAATTGGAAATTATGGGGAAAGCTTGTTTTTGGGTTTGAATTATAGACACAAAGCCTCTTTAGGTGCAATAGCCGGATTTCATATAAATGAAAGATTTAGTTTTGGTTACTCCGTTGATTTTACTACCAATAAATTGAATTATGCAAGCAATGGAGGACATGAATTAATTTTAAGTTACAGATTTTAACATGAAAAATATTAATTTACTCGGCTTCGTCGCATTGCTGCCATTTGGAATTTTGGCACAATTTCGAAATTTAACGGAACCAAAAAGACTAGAAATCACAATAAATACATCAGCCGAAGAATCTGCTCCTGTGATTTCTAAGGATGGTAATGAAATTTATTTTGTGCGAACATTTGACGAAAATAACGTCGGTGGTGTAAATGACCAAGATATATGGAAGTCTATTAAAAATGAGCAAGGGAAATGGACTACAGCCGTGAATGTTGAAGAGTTAAATAATTTGGAACACAACGGATTGGTTGCAATAACAGAAACCAAAGGATATCTTTTAAATTCATATGATGGGAAAAAAGACAATTCAAAAGGAATTTCTTTTGCTAGGATGAAAAATGATGGTTCATTTGAAAAACCAAGTAAAATTTCAGTAAACGGGTTTTCTGTTCATTCAGAAAACGTCGGTTTCTCTGTTTCTGGAGATGAAAAAACAATCGTGATTTCAATGAAAAGTGATATTTCAAATAACGGAGATGACTTGTTTATTTCAAAGCTCATTGACGGTGTTTGGACGAAGCCGTTAAACATCGGAAAACAAATTAATTCAGTTGATAATGAGATATCCCCATTTTTAAATGAAAATGGGGATACGCTTTATTTTTCAAGTAATGGTTTCCCAGGATACGGAAACTATGATATTTTCTATTCAGTCAGAAAAGGATCTTTAAATGAATGGTCAGAACCTTTAAATCTGGGAGATAAAATTAATTCATCAGATTTTGATGCTTACTTTATAAAACATAAAAATCAATTCTATTGGTCCAGTAACCGCAATGCTAAGGATTCTGATATCTATTTTGCTGAAATGGTAATGCCTCCAGTTTTAACAGTTAATATTACAAAAAATGACGTTTCCACTTTCAAAGGAAATGATGGTTCTATCAATCTTGAATTGGTTTCAGGAGTGGCTCCATATAAATATGAATGGTCAAATGGAGGCCGGGTTGAAGATCAATACAAATTGCGAAAAGGTACTTATCAGGTTAAGGTAACAGATGCCATTGGTCAAACAGTTTATAAAACAGTACAGATTGATGAACCTCAACCGGAATTAAAAAAATCGTTCAGATTACCGGAAGTTCTTTTTGTTTTTGATTCTTGGGCATTTGCCACAATTAACTATGAAGATTCATTGGCGATTGTTGCTGATTTACTTAAAGATAATTCGGGAATGGTCATCGAACTGATTTCTCACACTGATGCTAGAGGGGATGAAAAAGCAAACCAGAAACTATCTGAAAATAGAGCAAAAGCTGTTTATACATATTTAGTAGAGAAAAAAGGCGTTGACCCTAGAAGAATTATTCCGGTAGGAATGGGTGAAATTGATCCTTCAAAAATTTGGGATTCAAAAACGAATACATCTATTGTTTTGACTGAGGCATATATTGACCAGTTTAAAATGGCTGACAAAGAACATTACGAATACCTACATCAATTGAATCGACGCATGGAATGTAAGGTCGTATCTCTTGATTTTGATCCGGTAAAAGCTCCTCCAGCTCCTAAAAGTTACCTGCTTCAACATTAATCGAAATGGAAATTCTCAATTTAATATTCCGACTTGGAGTTCTTTTTTCTATTTACGGGTTTTTGTGGTTTTTTATCGATTTTGGGTTAAAAATATTAGTTGCCGGTCGAACGAGAAGTCTTGCAGAGGTTTATTTACTTAAATCTGTTCAATATCTTTTTTTAGTAAATGTTACTTTTTTATTTTGCTTAGATATAAATCAGGAGAATGTTTCCATTTATAACCTGATGCCAACAGCACTGATATTATTAATGTTTTTCGTTGGTAAATTTCAGCAGCAACAAAGAAAAGTTAAAGTCTTTGGAAGTTTAGCAAACAATCTATTAAAAGAAACATTTAACAAAAAAGCAGAAATTATTTTGATAACAGTTTCAGTGGCTCTTTTTATTTCACTTCTTTATTTCCCTCAATATGCAAATAATCGAATTTCAAATTGGTTTCACGATACGATAATCGAAATTGAAAAAACAGTATTTATAGGATTTATCTTCAAAATAATCGGGTTCTTTTTCTTAGTCAGTATGCTCGTTAAAATGCTAAATGCGATTGTATTTGTCATTTCTGGGAAACCTTTTATTAACATAAAGTCTTCGTTCCGAAATGGAAACAAAAATGATAATGATAAATTTGACGACTTCGAAGAAGTTGAATAATCCTGACTTTAATCAGTTTTTTTTCTGTTAAAAAATCAATCTATTTTAACGCTTCAATCATGTTTTAATTTTTCCAAACTCTTGAACTTTGGTTAAAATTAATTATATGGAAACGAGCGCAACAAATGAAATGGAATTCAATCGGTTTGGATACATTGCAATAATTTTATTAGTAGTTGGTTGTCTAGGTGGATTGACCGTTGGAATGGGTGCAATTGAAAGCACTTTAGCTCTAGTAGCAGTTGTTATCCCAACAATGATAACCTTGAGTTTTTTAATAGCTGTAGCACCAATGCGATGGATTATGATGGCAGCAACGGTAAGTGTGGGAGTTGATGCAATTCTGCTGCTTTATTATCTGTTTACCTAAACAAATATTTTACCTAAGGGATTTTAAGTTTTTGTCCCGGTCTGATAGTATCACCTCTCAGTCCATTTGCATTTTTCAATTTTGAAACGGAAGTATTGAATTTATCTGCAATTTTGGACAAAGTATCACCGGATTTTATAGTGTAAATTTTCTTTGGTTTTAAAGACTCTACTCTTTGAATTGAATTTACAACCGGATTTGAAATCACATCGACACTATCTGAAGGACTCATTTGTGTTGTGTCAGTTTGTTGTGATTGGAAATAATTTTTTCCAACAAGGGAAAATTCATTTATTTGATTGTTCCTTTTATATAATTCAAATGTGTTAATAAACGATTCATAAAGCATTTGTCCTTTGATTTCATATCCTTTTTTGGTCAAGTGAATGCAATCTTTTTGGGCATATCCTTCTTGATTCCAAGTACGAATTGTTTTCAAACCACCTGAGATATCATACCAATTCCAAAACAGACAATTGTTTTTTCGGGCAATGGAGTCCATCAAATCCCGAAAATCAACCCCAGCTGTAATGTATTTTCCTTTGTAATACAAATCTTGTGTCGAAGTCAAAACGATTAAAATTTCGGGATTGATTCTTCTAAAATTTTTAATGGCTTTTTCAACTTGTGATTCAAGTTGCGCATCTATTTTATTTGTATACAAAATGTCGTTTGTTCCGAAGTCCAACAAAACAACATCTGGTTTCAAAACTGCAGCTTGTTCAGGTAATTTATCCAAAATAAGAACCGAACGATATGCCGCAGCACCAACTCCGGTTGAGTGGTAAACAATTCCAGAATTTTTTTCGTTTTCGATAGACATCCCATAAAATCGAAAACGTTTTCCTGTTGGTTTTGATTTTATTTTTAAATCAATCGAATGAATGCTTTTGGACCAAATAAAACTAATCCCGTAAGAAAAATACTCTATCTTATTTTCATTCTTAGTTATGAGTGTTGAATCAAAATAAACAGCGATATCGTTTGAAATCGAATCATTTTCAAAGAAAAGATAAATGCGATGATTTTGAACTCCAATTTCTTGTTTGAATTTAAAATTTAATGTTGCATTTGTATCCGGTGATTCAACCGTCATTCCACAAACACCTAGCGGAATTTCGGCCTTTCTTCCCTGAAAACTCTTGTTAAATTTCCAGTTTCCTTTGTAGGTTGAAGCGTAATTAATTGATGAATAGGTATTTGCAGCTCCATAATTAAATATCAAGCCTCTCCCCCCACTTCCAAAACGTTCATGAAAGTTTCTGCGTGCAACAGTCGTAGGATACTCAGCCTGAATGTGACTTCCTCCATAGTGAACGAAAACAAGTTTATCGTTTGCTACGTTTTCGAAATGATCTGAAAGTTTTTTTATCGATTCATTGGAGTAAAACTGGATATATGCAAAAGACGTGTCGACTTTCAATGAAGACGGAAATTCAAGGTTTTGACTCAAAAGTGTATTTAAGGCAAAAAAAATAACCAAGGAAATGAAGAATTTCATTAAAAAATTAGTTTGTTGTAGTCGTGTCTATTTGTTGAATTCCTGGATTCGATTGAATTGAATCATTAATAACAGGTTTTGGTGGAATATATACTCCACTTTGTTTTCCTAAATTCCGCATCATGTTAATTGTTCCGTTGCTCATCGCTCCGTACATTCCAATAGCAAAAATCATGTCATTTATTTTGTTTTTGCGTATTATCTCTATCAGATTTTGTTTTGAGTAACGGAAATCAACAACCCAGATTTCTTCATAATGACTTATAAGGTAAACTGTAAATGCATTTCCGTAAGAGTTTTTAATGACGATTGCCTTTTTGCCATTTTTAACATTGGTATTGATTCGCATCAACGGAGCATCCCCACCTATGAAAGTCGAATACGTATTTCCTCCAGAAGAAGT
>CANGLG010000021.1 GCA_947454395.1 Flavobacteriales bacterium | reverse complement strand
TGATTGTAGAAAAAACTAAAAGGCCGTAATCGATAACGTCAAAATCTATTTTTAGATGATGATTATTTTTGAATAGGTAGAATGCAACCCCTGTCATTGTGAAACCAATGATGATGAGGTTAATAATTCTAATCAGTCTGAAAAAATGAATCATGGGATGATTTTATAAACTGTTCTTCTGTTTTTTTGATGCGCAGCTTCTTTTTCTTGCTGCGTTGATTTCTTTGCAATTTCTTCATCCGATATGATTGGCTGCGTAGAACCGTAACCTTTGAATGTTATTCTAGTTGCTTGAATTCCAACTGAAACAAGGTAGTCATAAACACTTTTTGCTCTGTCAGATGACAATTTTAAATTATCTTCTTTATTTCCTCTTGAATCCGTATGTCCGCCTAATTCGATTATTATTTTTGGATTTGATTTTAAGTAATTAGCAAATTTATTTAGCTCAACTTTCGATTCAGGGCGAAGGGTTGATTTGTTCAAATCAAAGAATACGTTAGCTAGAACATTTTCGTCCGAACTTGTCTCTGGGTTTAGTGGAATATCAATGTGAAAACTTTTTTGGCCTTCTGTCACTTTTAAATTAAAATTGAGCGAGTAGGGAAAGTAACCGGGATAAGTAACTTGAATCGCATAATCTTTTTCTATTGGTAAAGGCACAACGAAAGAACCATCAATTTTATCTGCTTCCGAAATTATCACGGTTTCTCCTGAATTTAAATCGGTTAGTTCAAAAAATCCGGGAAGAGCTTTTTTCGTTTTTGAATCGAAAACTAGCCCATCAAAATAAAGTGTCGTAACGGGTCTCAACTCTTGAGGCAGGTCAAAATAATAGATGTCAAGATTTCCAAAGCCTCCATCTCTGTCAGATGCAAAATAAGCAATATCTCCTGTGGCATTCACCATGAGAGAATTTTCATCATAGATTGTATTTATTGGATAACCCAAATTTTCAGGTTCTGACCAATTTCCATTTTCATCCATCCGAGTTACATATAAATCAGATCCACCCATACCTACGTGTCCGCGTGAGGCAAAATAGAGTGTTCGTCCATCGGGATGAATGTGAACAGATTCCTCCATAGCTAGGGTGTTAATGATATTTGGTAGACGTTGCCCAGGCCCCCAAGTTCCATCTTCTCTTAAATTGGATACATAGATATCAGCATTTTGCTTTCCACTTTTATTTCGAATGCCCCGAATAAAATACAGTGTTTTTCCATCCGCAGAAAGTGATGGCTGAGTTTCCCAATTGGAAGTATTTACTTCTCCAGGAAGATTGATTGGATTTGTCCATTTCGTTCCAATTTTTCGGGTGATAAAAAGGTCACAACTACCTTTTCCCGTTCTATTTTCACCATAATAAGACCCAGATTCATCAGAACATCCTACAAAAATTAATGTTTTTCCGTCGGCAGCAATTGTTGGAGCACCCTCGTTGTTTAATGTATTTACATTCATTGGCATAGAGAATGCTTCATCCCATTTATCTTTACTTTTATTTGAAACGTAAAAATCTTCTTGTTCACCATAATGTTTAACACGGCTATCGGGAATTCTGCGAGTAAAGAGCATCGTTTTTCCATCAACCGTTAGAGTAGGAAAATACTCTGGCAACGCTGTGTTTACTCCCGGTCCAATATTCTTAGGTTCAAATGACTTAGGATTTTTGAGAGCATTCTTTGCAAAAATGGCGCTTTCCTGTATCTTTTGTGCATCACTCAAGAAATTTTCATTTGCATCTCGATTGTGAAGAAAAATCTGAATGTTTCTTAATGCATCATCATACCGACCTAATGCTAATTGCAATGCTGCTACATAGTAGTATGTATTTCCGCTCATGCTATGATTCGGATTGATTCTTAAAGCAGCTTCGTAATGTGAAATGGCTTCTTTATACTTAAGAATTCTTTCATATAATTCTGCTGCAAGCAAATGTGCTTCCCAAAAGGTTGGATCTTCTTCAATTGCTTTTTCTGCAAGTGTAATCCCTTCTTTAAAATTCGGGCCTTGCGTTTCCGGATCAACTGATTCTCTTGGTGCTTTTTGCGCTTTTTCAAAAAGCTTTACCGCCTTTTTATCCTTGGAGGAATAAGGGAATTGAGATTGAGCGCAACCAATAAAAAGAAAAGTAAGTATTGCGACAAAATAGATTTTTGACATAAATATCAGGGTATTTGCATGAACTTATGTGTCTGTAACGAGATTCTCCATTTAGGGTTACTTTTCACATAGTCTATTATTTTTGTAAGATTTTTTTCTTGTTTACTCCATTCTGGCTGTAAATAAAGTAAACAATTTTCATTTACTTTTTGGGCATGAGTTTCTGCCCATTTAATATCGGATTCATGGTAAATTACTACTTTGAGTTCGTTGGCTTTTCGATACGCTTCCTCGCAAGGAGCTTTGAATTTTTTTGGTGAAAAACAATACCAATCAATCTCGCCTTGTAAGGGATAGCAACCGGAAGTCTCAATGGCCGTATCTATTCCATTTTCTTTCAGTAAATCAACAAAGTAGGATAAATCATACATTGCAGGTTCTCCACCAGTAATGACCACAAAATTAGATTCTACAGATTTTATTTCAGTTAATAATGAATCCAAAGATAAAACCGGTTGATTTTCAACATGCCAACTTTCTTTAACATCACACCATACACATCCAATGTCGCAACCAGCCAAACGAACAAAATAAGCTGCTCTTCCTGAATAAAATCCTTCGCCTTGGATTGTGAAAAAGTGCTCCATTACGGAAAGTTCAATAGAGGTGTCAACTTCTGAAAAATGCATAAAACAAAAGTAAGCATTTTCAATCTGATTGTGGAAAACATTAATTAATCTCAAATAGGTAATTTGTTATATTTGTCATAGTAAATAGAAGAATAATGATAAGAAAAGTTACAATTTCAGCGATATTAATTTCAAGTTTTACATTATCTGCTCAACAACAAATTGGAAATTCCAACATGGAAGCATGGGATAATGTTGGTGCTCAAACTGAGGAACCAACAAATTGGAATAGTTTTAAAACAGCGGAAGGGAGTTTATCGAGTTTTGGTTCACAGCAACTTCAAAGATCTACAAGTATTCGCAGTGGAGCGACAGGTAGTTATTGCGCTAGAATTTGGTCTAAAAGCACTTTGGGCGTGGTTGCAAATGGTAATATGACTCTAGGAATTATTAGTATGGGAAGTAGTACACCTTCTAGTACCTCAAATTACAATTATTCAAAAACTACTGATGGAAATTTTTCTGAAGCTTTAACTTTAAGTCCAGATTCACTTGTTTTTTGGGCAAAGTTTACTGTAAGTGGATCAAATGATTCAGCGCGCGTTCATGCAATTTTACACGATAGTTATGAATTAAGAGATCCATTGGATGCAAATTCTACACCACATGTTGTTGCTAGAGCAGAACGAAATTATCGAACTGGTGGTAACTGGGTTCGTATGTCTGTTCCTTTTATTTACAATGGTCCAGCTTCGATACCTGCTTTTATACTAATTACTTTTACAACAAATAAAACACCTGGTGGTGGAACTGCAAATGATGAGGTATTAATTGATGATGTTGAGTTAAAATATAATACTTCTAGTTTTGAGGAAAATAATTTAGATTCATTTAAAGCCTATTATTCCTTAACGGATGGTTTGCAATTAAAAGGAAAAAATGAAACAATATATATTTTAAATTCAGCTGGTATTGTATTAAATAATGATTCAATGATTAATTTAAACGGTACAAAACTAAATTCTGGATTATATTTTATCAAATCCAATAGTTCAACTATTAAAATTCTTGTTCCTTAATAAACCATGAGGAATTTTATTCTTATCGTTTTTATTGTTCTTCCATTTGTTTCCTTTTTACAAAAAGGAACTGTTATTGGTTATGTAAAAGATGATAAAAATCAGCCAATACAAGGAGCATCGGTTATACATAGAAAAGATGTTACTATTGGTTCTTTAACAAATGAACAAGGTAAATACGAACTTGAAATACCATCAGGAACTTCAAAGTTGATTTGTCGTTTCACCGGAATGAAAACGGATACGATAACTATTACATTGGTTGAAAATCAAGTTTTAGAATTGGATTTTAAGTTAGTTCCTTTTGTTGTTGAACACAAGCAAGTTGAGGTAAAAGTTGGGAAATTCAATAAACCAATTGAAGAACAGACGGTTACAATGGTTGTTTTGAAACCAGAATTAATAGAAAATAAAAATACCAGAAGTATTGAAACTGCGTTGGATCAAACACCTGGTTTGAATATTTTAGATGGGGAACCACAAATTAGAGGTGGAAGTGGTTTTACTTTTGGAGTAGGTTCAAAAGTTGCAGTTATAGTGGATGATATGCCAATGCTTTCTGGGGATGCTGGAAGACCGGAATGGGGATTTATTCCTGTAGAAAATATTAGTCAAGTTGAGGTCATTAAAGGGGCTGCGTCTGTTCTTTCTGGCAGTTCAGCATTATCAGGATCGGTACATATTCGCACGGCTTATCCAAAGTCGAAACCATTGACAAAAATTAATTTGTATTCAGGAGCCTATTCCTCTCCTTCCGATCAATCAATGAAATGGTGGTCTCAATATCCCGGAGTTCATGGCGTTAATTTCCTGCATTCTCAAATGTTTGGAAATTTAGATTTGGTACTTGGTGGAAACATTAATTATGACCATGGTTATATCGGTCCACCTAAAACGGATTCACTTGTTGCAACGGTATTTCCAGATACGATTACAAATTTTTCAGAAAAGGATTTAATTTCCAAAAGAGGTCGAATTAATTTCAATCTTCGTTATCGTTCAAAGAAAATAAAGGGATTAAGTTATGGTACAAACGGTAACTTCATGCTTATGCACACTGCAATGCCATTGGCATGGTTAAATGATTCTACAGGTCTTTATCGTGCTTATCCAGGTGCAATTTTCCTTCAGGACCAGTTCATTTTTAATGTCGATCCTTATATAAATCTTTTTACACAAACGGATGGTAAACATTATTTAAGAACAAGAATTTTGCATGTTGATAATGAAATGAGTGCGAATCAATCGAATAAGGCTACAACTTATTATGGTGATTATATGTTCCAAAAAAGTTATCCCGAATTAAAAAACTTAGATTTTATAGGAGGCATTACTTCAACTTTTACGAATTCATTTGCGAATATTTATGTGGGTTCAGGCTCTCCAAACAATAAAATGTTAAACATTTCTGCCTATACGCAATTAGAAAGTAAATTTAATAAATCGTTGAATTTATCCGTTGGCGGAAGATTGGAGTATTTTCAGTTGAATGATACTATTACTGCTATGAAGCCTATTTTTAGAGCAGGCGGGAGTTTGAAATTATATCAAGAAACATATTTGCGTGCTTCTTATGGACAAGGATATCGTTTTCCAACAATTACTGAAAGATTTATCAAAACTGGAGTGGGGAATTTTGGTGTATTTCCAAATCCTAATTTGAAACCCGAAAGTAGCTGGAATGCTGAAATTGGAATTAAGCAAGGCTTGAAACTCGGAGGTGTGATGGGGTATTTAGACATCGCAGGTTTTTGGCAGGAATACCAAAATACCATTGAGTATATGTTTGGAATTTGGCATGAGCTCACTTCAGTACAAACCATGGGTTCAAGTGCTGGGTTTATGTTTTTGAATACAGGTCAGTCAAGGGTAACTGGATTGGATGTTTCATTTACCGGAATGGCCAAAATTGGAAAGAAATCAGAATTAACTTTTTTAACGGGTTACAATTATATTGTTCCAAAAACTTTAACACCTGATTATGTTTATGCAACGGATTCGTTAATGCGTGTTTTTAGCTACAACTCGACTTCGATGGATCCTTCCAAAGGAATTTTGAAATACAGATTTTTGCATAATGTCAAGATTGATGTTGAATATAACTGGAATAAGAAATTTTCTATTGGAGTAAGTGCGAAATACTTTTCCAAAATTGTTAATATGGATGCGATTATCAAAGATTTTGAGGAAGTGACAATTAATAATCCTTTATTACAAGATTTGCGTTACATGGATTATTTTAAGGCTCATCGCACAGGTAATTGGATTTTTGACGCGCGACTTTCCTACAATTTAAATGATTCTCACAAATTAGCGTTAATCGGCACAAATATTTTAAATAGAACTTATTCCCTAAGACCTTTAAAAATTGAGGCACCAAGAAATATTATGCTTCAATATACTTATCGAATTGAAGGTAAAGAGAAAGTGAAAAGCCGAAAGTAAAACCTTGAATTTAAAGATTTTCTAATTCGAAACGTAACCAATTTAAAGCAGAAAGGACTGTCATTTGCATGTTTCGCTCGCGATTGTCTCCAAATTGAAATTTTCTACCTATTCTTTTATCTTTAAAAGCGATAGCAATCCAAACCAATCCAACCGGCTTGTCTTCTGAACCTCCATTAGGACCTGCAATTCCGGTTGTTGCAATGCAAAGATCAACTCCCAATCTTTCTTTTGCCCCATTTGCCATTTCAATTGCAACTTCCTCACTGACAGCTCCATGATTTAAAATGGAATCCACTGAAACATTCGCCAATTGGTGTTTTTGGTCATTACTATATGTTACCAATCCCCCCGTGAAATAATGAGAGGCACCCGAATTACTCACGATAGTATTTGCTAATAACCCACCAGTACAACTTTCGACAGTTCCAAGGGTCATACATTTTTTAGTAAGTAATTTACCAATGACTTCAGGTAAAGTTTCTTGCTCAAAGCCCCACAAAGCTTCAGGAATGATATTTTTTAATTCTTGAAAATATCCGTTTATTTTTGTCTCATCAACTTGACCATTGTAGGAAGTTATTCTCAATTTAACCATTCCGGGAGATGGCAAATAGGCTAATCCAAAACCTTCTTCACGAACGTTATTCTCCCAATCCTTAATTTTTTCAGCTAAAAAAGATTCACCAATTCCTTGGGTAAGTGCTGTTTTATGGTAAATGGATTTTAAATTAAATTTAGATTTTAGCCTCGGAAATACTTCTTCAGTCATGATTCCTTTCATTTCATATGGAACTCCAGGTAGACTGATGATAATAACATTGTTTTTTTCAAACCACATTCCGCTGGCCGTTCCGTAATTGTTATTTAAGATGGTGCAATCTTTGGGTAGTGCAGCTTGTTGATTATTTGATTCAAGCATGGGTCGATTTCGAGCTGCAAAAAATGCTTGAATTTTTTTTAAAGTTGGCTCATGAATTTCTAGTTCCGTTTTAAAAAAATCACATAAAGTGTGTTTCGTGATGTCATCTTTAGTTGGACCTAATCCTCCGGTGATTATTAAACAATTTGTTTCCTGATTTAAATTTTGTAAGGAGTGGATGATTTCATTTTTATCATCAGAAATTGTAGAAACACGAATCACGCGTGCTCCCATTTTAGACATTTCTTGTCCAATCCATGAAGCATTTGTATTGATTGTTTGCCCTATTAAAAGCTCATCACCAATACTTAAGATTTCAGCAATCATATTTTTTGAATTTTGCAATCGATTCAATATGTCCGGTATGTGGAAATTGGTCAACCAAAGAGTACTTTTCAATTTGGTAGCCAGCTTCTGATAATGTCGCAGCATCTCTCGCTTGTGTGGAGGGATTACATGAAATATAGACAATATTTTCTGCTCCTAACGCAATAACTTTTTGCAAAGTTTTTGGTGCAATTCCTGCTCTTGGAGGATCAAGTACGATTGACGAAATATTCCCTTGATAATGTGGGAATTCTCTCAGGAATTTGCCAACATCAGCGGCGAAAAAAGATATCGAATTAATATTATTCTTTTTTGCATTTCGTTTAGCATCTTCGATAGCTTCTTCTACAATGTCGACACCAACGATGTTTACATCTGGATTTCGTTTTGCTAATAATTGACCAATTGTTCCTGTACCGCAAAACAAATCCATAACTACTTTGTCCGTTGGAATTTCTTCTTCAAAAACGTAGTCAAGTGCTTTGGAATACAGTAATTCAGCACATTTGGGATTGGTTTGAAAGAAACTTTCCATGCTTATTTGAAATTTCAAACCCGAAAGAATTTCTTCCACAACCGGCTCTCCAAAAAGCAATTTAGATTCTCCATTTTCGATTTTTGCTCTGTCGGCAACATTGTCATTTACGGTGTGTTGAAATCCTGCAATTCGATTGCCAAATGTGATTTTTAGAAAATCAGCAAACGAATTTCTGTCAAATTGTTTTAAACCTTCAGATGATGTTACTAGATTGACAAGTAGTTTATTAGCTGCAAATGATTTTCTTACAACAATGTGTCTAAAAAAACCAGTTTTTTTTGGCGGATGCCAGGCAGGTAAGCCCGTTTTGTGTAAAAATCCTCTAATTAAACAAAGTTTTGTTTCCCATTCTTCGTCAAACAACCCGGATGGCTTATTTAGGCTTTCAACTTTCCACCATGTTCCACGACGTTTGAATCCAAGGGCGAAAGCGTCATCTTTCTCCGTATTTGTTTCTAAGCAATGTTCAATGGAAGAAAAACTGTATTCCATTTTATTGCGATAATAGTAATGAGAAGGTGATGAAATAAATTCATCAAATTTCGTTTTCACTTCAGGGATTCCTGACAGCCTAGCAAATGTTTCTAAGGTAGAAGTTTGCTTAACTTCTTCTTGAATTTTAACTGGTACATGGATATAAGGTCCTCCTGAAATTTCTTGAAACTGAATTTGGGTTTCATCAGTTGATCGTTCAATGATTTCAATTAGCTTCGCTTCAGCATGTTTTTTACGTTTTACATCAACTTTTGCTCGAACTAATTGTCCGGGAAATGTATTGTCTATAAAAACAATAAAAAAACCATCCTCTGAATTTATTTTAGCGATACCTCTTCCTCCAAACGCATAATCTGTAATGCGCACTTCAATTTCTTGTCCTCGTTGAAACATGTTTAAATCATTCCTCGAATAACACCTTTGTCAGAAGATTCGATAAAAGACAGAATTTCTTCTCTGTTTTCATTTTCCGAAATAGCTTCTCGAACAGCTGTTATTCCTTTTGTTATATTACTGTTTTGAACGTATAAAATACGATAAATATCTTCAATTTGCCGAACATGTTCATCGGAATAACCACGTCTACGAAGACCAACTGAATTAACCCCTGCAAATGTAAGAGGTTCGCGTGCAGCCTTGATGAAGGGAGGTACATCTTTTCTAATCAACGAAGCACCACCAATAAAAGCATGCTTTCCGATTTTAACAAATTGTTGTGCGGCAACTTTCCCTTCCAAAATAGCCCAATCATCAATTTCAACGTGTCCTGATAATCCGGTGTAACTTGCCAAAATTACATTGTTTCCAATTTGACAATCGTGAGCCACATGAACATAAGTCATTAAAAGACAGTTGTCACCGATAGAAGTTTTCCATTTGTCTTTTGTGCCTCTATGTATGGTAACACATTCTCTAATTTTCGTGTTATTTCCAATTTCAACTGTGGTGTATTCTCCGTCAAATTTCAAATCTTGAGGTATAACACCTATTACAGCACCCGGAAAAACTTCACAATTTTCTCCAATACGTGTTCCTGGATAAATAGTCACATTAGAGTGGATGTGTGTTCCCTTTCCAATTTCAACATCTTCATAAATAGAGGTGAAAGCATCAATTTGGACGTTTTCTCCAATTTTTGCATCCGCAGATACGAAAGCGAGTTGATTTATCATGCTTTATCTTTAATTACTTGAGCAAGCATTTCGGCTTCCATAACTACTTTGCCATTTACATATGCTTTTCCACCCATTTCGACCAATCCTCTTCTAATTGGGGAAATCAGATATAATTCAAAAACCAAAGTATCTCCAGGTAATACTTTCTGCTTGAATTTAACATTATCAATTTTCATGAAATAAGTAGAATATAAATGTGGTTCTTCTACTTTACTTAATGCGAAAATCCCACCAACTTGAGCCATGGCTTCAATTTGAAGAACACCAGGAAAAACAGGATTCCCCGGAAAATGACCTGTAAATATCGGCTCGTTCATCGTGATGTTTTTAACCCCAATGATTGATTCCTCATGTATTTCCATTATTTTATCTACCATTAAAAATGGAAAACGATGCGGCAACATTTTTTCAATATCATTGATATTATATAAAGGTTCTTTTGTTAAATCAAAGGTCTTTCCTGCTGCTTGTTGTTTTTTAATTTGTTCTTTCAAAACTTTTGCAAACTGAACATTTCCGGAATGTCCTGGTCTAGCTGCAAGAATGTGTGCTTTGATAGGTTTTCCAACGAGTGCCAAATCACCAACAATATCCAATAATTTGTGTCTTGCAGGTTCATTTTCAAATTGTAATTTCGTGCTATTCAAAACACCAATTCCTTCAATTGATATATCTAAGTTTTCTTTTCCAAGAAGTTTTGCTAAGCGATTTAATTCATCTTTATTTATGTCTGTTCGGTCCACAAGTACGATTGCATTATCCAAATCGCCACCTTTAATAAGATTGTTGGTCGCTAAGTATTCTAATTCTCTTAAGAAAACAAATGTTCGGCATTTTGCAATTTCAGAATTGAATTCATTGATGTTGTACATGCTTGCATGTTGCGTACCCAGAACAGGAGATTTATAGTCAACCATTACCGTTAAGCGGTAATTAACATCTGGGATTGCAAGAAATTCAATTCCTTTTTCAGTATCTTCCCATGGAATATTTTCAGTTAGTTCAAAGTATTCACGATCTGCATTTTGTTCTTCATAGCCCACTTTTTCAATTGCCTCTACAAATAACTTTGAGCTTCCGTCTAAAATGGGAATTTCAGCCCCATCAATTTTTATTAATGCATTGTCAACTTGACAACCATAAAGAGCTGCCAAAACATGTTCTGTTGTATGAACTCTTGCTCCTTTGAATTCGAGTGTTGTTCCTCGTTCAGTGGAAACAACCAAATCAGCATCTGCTTTAATAATTGGTTGTTCGGGTAAATCAACTCGTTGAAATTTATAACCATGATTTTCCGGTGCAGTACAAATTTCTAAAGTTACCAATACACCTGTATGAAGTCCGACTCCACTAAGTTTGATGTTTTCTTTTAAAGTGCGTTGTTTTTCTGACATTCTTATTTTTTTAATAAATCTTTCATCTGATTTTCCAACTCAGTCAATTTATTCAAAATGAAAGGTAATTTTCTGAACCCAAAATATGATTTTTTAAAGTCTTCTAGGGGAATCCCAGGTGAACCCATTAGAGTTTCAGCTTTCTTAACTGTTGACGGAATTCCTGATTGAGCAACAATTTTGGTGTCATCTGCAATATGTAAATGACCACTAATTCCTGCCTGCCCACCTATCATTACTCTTTCTCCGATTTTAGCAGAACCTGCAATCCCAACTTGTGCAGCCATTGCAGAATTTTGTCCAACTTCAACGTTGTGAGCAATTTGGCAAAGGTTATCTATTTTTACTCCTTGACGGATGATTGTAGAACCCATAGTTGCTCTGTCAATCGAGCAATTGGAACCAATCTCAACAAAGTCTTCTACAATAACGTTTCCAATCTGGGGGACTTTCTGAAACTCACCTTTTTCATTCGGTGCAAATCCGAAGCCATCTGCTCCTATAACTGTTCCAGCGTGAATTATACAATTTGCTCCAATTACACAGTCTTGATAAACGGTTACACCTGGATGGATTGTTGTGTTATCTCCAATTTTAACATTTTCACCGATTACTACATTTGGGTGAATAATTACATTACTACCAATTTTAGCATTTTTGCCAATGTAAGCGAACGCACCTAAGAATAAACTTTCTCCTATTTCTGCAGATGAATGAATAAAACTTGGTTGTTCAATTTCAGGCAGCTTTTTACTCAAATTGCTGTATACTTCCAATAACTTTGCAAAACATGCATATGCATCTTCAACTTTAATGAGCGTTAGTGTTTCTGGAAGAGGCTTTGAAGGTGTAAATGAGTTATTAACGATACAAATACTCGATTTAGTAGTGTAAATGTATTCTTCGTATTTTGGATTGGAAAGAAACGAAAGTGCACCTTCGACTCCTTCTTCGATTTTTGCTAAACCTTTGACAACAATCGATTTATCACCTATAATTTCTCCTTGAAGTATACCTGCTATTTGTTCTGCCGAAAATTCCATAATTCAAAATTAAAAAAAGTGTTCACTTTTAATGAATTCAAGACCTTCAACTTATTAACAAGAAATGATTGATTGCTTATTTGCAGTCGTTTTCGAAATCTAAGAACAACTGAACAATTTCAATTTTATCCATAAACCAAATTCCTTTTGCGGCAATTGCTCTGTTTTTTTTGTCTTTGAAAGTAATAAAGTGTTCCGGTTTTGGATTCAGATACAAATTTGATTTTTCAAAATCAATTTTACCAGTTTTAATAATTTGTTGATAAAGTTTATTGTTGTTTTCTATTTTCAAAGCCTCTTGCTGACATATTAATAAATCAGTTGTGTCAACATAAATTAAATCTTTTGGTTTTGGAAAATATATGAACTTTCCAAAGCCTTTGTCAGAGTATTTAATCTTAGAACTTTTTGTATCTTTCAACTGTACTTCAGAGATAAAACTATCTTCACCAAGTGTGATTTTTACAACAAAAGTTTTTCCTGTTTTAGAGGTGCAATTTAGATGATAAACTTTGAATCTACTTGATTTTTCGCTTTTTTGGAAATCAATATCACTATCTCGAAGAATTTGTAAAAGTTCTTTGTTTGAGATGTGCATTTCCGCCAACCTTTGTTGTTCTTTTTCCGATAAAACGATGATTCGTTCGAAAATGGCAGATTTTACTCTGTTTGACGGCGTCCAGGCACAGCCTTTGTTTTTGAAAAAGAAAAACACGAATAGCATTCCGATTCCAAATCCAATTCCGTAATATTTAAGTCGTCTTAAAAAATTATCCATATCAAAAAAAAGCCGTCATCTCTGACGGCCTTTAAAATTTTCTTAAAGTATTGCTTCCAGTTTTGAAACTAAATTCGCTTTAGGAACAGCTCCAACCGATTTATCTACAACTTCACCATTTTTGATGAATAAAACAGTTGGAATGCTTCTCACGTTGAACTGAGCAGAAACATTCGAATTTAAATCGACATTTACTTTGCCGATTACAGCTTTACCTTCATATTCGTTTGCCATTTCTTCGATTACCGGACCAATCATTCTACAAGGGCCACACCATTCTGCCCAAAAATCTACGATTACTGGTTTGTCCGATTTCATTACTAACTCATCAAAGTTTGCATCTGTTATTTCTAATGCCATTTTATTTTTTTTAAATGTGAATACTATTTCTTCTTTTAAAGTCGGGCTTCAAAATTAGTTGAAATTCGAATATCAATATTAAAACCTACCTAAAATATTTGTCAATTTGGCTGATTATTTCTTTTTAACAGCTAAAAACAGTTGATTTATTTAAAATTGTCAGTTTTTTAATTCAGTTTTTAGGTATTTGGCGGTATGAGAAATAATCTCAACTTTTTTCACCATTTGCTCAGGTGTTCCTGAGAATAATATCGTTCCACCTCCTCGACCACCTTCAGGTCCCAGATCGATAATATGATCTGCAACTTTGATAATGTCCAAATTATGCTCAATAACAAGAACTGTGTTGCCTTCATCAACCAATCTTTGAAGTACTTCTAACAACATTTTAATATCTTCAAAATGTAAGCCTGTGGAAGGTTCATCCAAAATATAGATGGTTTTACCTGTTCCTTTTTTTGATAATTCCGCGGCCAATTTGATTCGTTGTGCCTCGCCACCGGATAGGGTAGTGGAAGATTGTCCAAGAGTGATATAACCTAATCCAACGCTTTGCAAAGTATTCAATACACGATAAATTTTTGGATGACTTTCAAAGAATGTTGTAGCATCTTCGATTGTCATATTTAAAACATCAGAGATAGATTTTCCTTTGTATCTGACATCCAATGTTTCTTTGTTGTATCTTTTTCCGTTACATATTTCACATTCTACATATACATCTGGAAGAAAATTCATTTCAATAAGTTTCAGACCACCACCATTGCATGTTTCACATTTTCCTCCTGCTACGTTAAAGGAAAATCTTCCGGGTTTGTATCCACGTATTTGAGATTCAGGCAGAGCTGCAAATAAATTTCTTATTTCGTCAAATACTTTAGTGTATGTAACTGGGTTTGAACGAGGAGTTCTTCCAATTGGACTTTGGTCAATTTCAATAACCTTATCTACCAATTCTAATCCTTCAATTTTTTCATAAGGCAAAGGACTTCGTACGCCGTTGTAAATGTGGTTTAGTAAAATAGGGTAGAGGGTGTGATTAATCAATGATGATTTCCCGGATCCCGAAACACCAGTAACACAAGTAAATGTGCCAAGTGGTATGCTTAGATTTACTTTTTTTAGGTTGTGACCAGTGGCTCCTGAGAGTTTAATGTTATTTCCATTTCCTTTTCTTCTTGAAGCTGGAACTTCAATTTTTTTTCTTCCGTTTAAGTATTGCGCAGTAAGTGAATTTGTTTGGGTTACTTGTTTTAAGCCTCCCGCTGAAACAATTTGTCCACCATGAATTCCTGCTTTCGGACCGATGTCCACAATGTAGTCAGCTTCTTCAATCATCTCTTTGTCATGCTCAACAACAAGAACGGTATTTCCGGCATCCCTCAATCTCTTTAGAGAATGAATCAATTTAGAATTATCTCTTTGGTGTAATCCAATTGAAGGTTCATCTAAAATGTAAAGCACATTGATTAATTCAGTCCCGATTTGTGTCGCAAGCCGAATGCGTTGAGCTTCACCACCAGAAAGACTTTTAGAAGAACGATTCAATGTGAGATAATCCAGTCCAACTTCCAAAATAAAACGCAATCGAGCTCTTATTTCCTTTATGATTTCATTTGCAATTTGCTTTTGGTCATTTTCCATCAAAGATTCAATGTTTTCAAACCAAAGCCATAATTCACTTAAGTCCATCTGTGCCAAATGACCTAAGTGTTTATCTCCGATTTTGAAATGCAATGCTTCTTTTCTCAAACGGGTTCCTTCGCATGTCGGACAAGATTTTCTATTCATAAAGGTCATTGCCCATCGTTGAATAGCCGCAGTGCCATCTTCTGCATGTCTTGACATGAAATGAATAATACCTTCAAAACGGTCTATATTGGATTTTGGGTTGTATTCCATATCCTCATTACCATAAAGCAATAAATTCAGAAGTTCAGAATCATAATCTCCGATGGGTGTATTTCCTGAATATCCTTGTTTAATAAGGATGGACTCAATTTTTTCAAAAATCCAAGTTCGTTTGTAATCACCTAATGGAGTAAAACCTCCTTTTTTTAGGGATAAACCAGGGTTTGGAATAATTTTATCTAAATCAACTTCTGTAATTTCGCCAAGACCATTACAATGAGCGCATGCTCCATAAGGAGAGTTGAAAGAAAAAAGGTTGGGTTCAGGTTCCGGGTAACTTATTCCTGTACTTGGACACATAAGCGATCGACTGTAATGTCTAATTTTTCCATTATCGAAATCCAAAACCATCATGCTGGAGTCACCTTGTTTCATTGTGGTTAAAACCGAGTCGTATATTCTTTTTCTATCTACTTGTCCAATAACCAAACGATCAATTACAATTTCAATGTCATGAATTTTGTAGCGATCAACACGCATACCCTTTTCGATTTCTTGCAGCTTTCCGTCAACACGAACCTTTGTGTAACCATTTCTAAGAACTTGTTCGAATAATTCTCGATAATGTCCTTTTCTTCCTTTAACTTTTGGAGCCAAAAATACTACACGACAATCTTTGAAGTCTTTTTCGATTAAATCAACAATGGATTCATCAGAGTATTTAACCATTCGCTCGTTTGTATTGAACGAATAAGCATTTGATGCTCTAGCAAATAACAAACGAAAAAAATCATATAATTCAGTGATTGTACCAACGGTTGATCTTGGTGAACGTGATACGGTTTTTTGTTCGATTGAAATAACTGGGCTTAATCCATTGATTTTGTCAACGTCTGGTCTTTCCAGTCCTCCAATAAATTGTCTGGCGTACGCAGAAAAAGTTTCGATGTAACGTCTCTGTCCTTCGGCAAAAATAGTGTCAAAAGCTAGTGATGATTTTCCACTTCCACTTAATCCTGTAAAAACAATCAATTTATTTCGTGGGATAGAAAGGTCGATGTTTTTTAAATTGTGTTCTCGAGCACCAAAAACTTCAATTTTTTCGGAAACAGGAGATTCACTATCTTGATTTTTGTCAGACATGTTAAATCAAAGATAAGAATGATAAGACTTTAATTTCGTAGATTTAAGCGGTAATTTTATTTTATACTTACTTGGATTAATCGTTAATTTATTTCCTATTAACCAAGGATTAAGTTTTCGAAGAATTTTAAGGTTTATCCCTTTTTCATTGGCCCATTCAGCCAAATTATTTATTTTGCCAGTCAATTGGATTGTTTTTGTTTTTAGCGGATGATAAAGTTGGTTTTTAGGGATGTAAAAACCATAAGCTTTTGGATTTTCCATGATTAGTTTCATTGCAATTATTCTAAAAACATATCTCCCTGTTTCATTGTTCATGTCCGTATCAAAATAATGTTTTGTTTGCTGCCAAGACATATCAGACTGAACTCCACCAATTCCACGATTATAGGATGCACATGCATTAACCCAATCTCCAAAAACTCCATGAGCATTTGATAAAAAATTGCATGCTGCAGTAGTGCTTTTACTTAGGTTTAGTCTTTCGTCAACTTCATTGTTAATATCTAGATTATATTCATTTGCAGTAAAAGGCATGAATTGCCAGAAACCATTTGCTCCAACCGGACTTGCGACTTCTGATAAATTACTTTCAATTACAGCTAAATATTTGAAGTCTTCTGGAATACTTTGTTTTTTAAGTATTTTTTCAATTTCAGGAAAGTACCTATTAGCTCTTTTTAAAGCGAAAGTTGTTGAGCTTTGAAAATATACATTCGTTATGATTTCTCTGTCTAGTCTTTCACGAATATCTTCATCTTCAAGATTTATTTTTTCACCAAAGAAAGTTATGGATTTAGGAATATCTGGGAGATTTTGAAAAGAGTTATTTTTTGTGTCAGCATTTTTTTTTGATTTCGAATTTGATGTGCATCCGTATAAAAGAGCAATTACCAAAAAAAATGCCGCTGATTTCATCATTATTTCGAATCAATTAAAGTTTACTTTTTCTTGGTTTCGGGATAGCGAATCGTGTTTTTATATAACAAAATAAACACAAGAATAAAAAATAACACAAACAGTGGAATCGGATAAATTATTTTATGTCTAACAAGGTAAATTATCAAAACACTAAGAATAAAGGATAAAAATCCAATTAATGTAAAAATGTACCATACTTGTCTGTCGTTATAACCTGCGTAAACAAGATGATGTGTGGTGTGGTCTTTTCCTCCGACCATCGGTGATTTTCCAGCTTTAATACGATTGATAACAACAGTTAAAGTATCAGCCGCTGCAGGTGTAAGTGCAGTTAGTGTTATTATTAGGCTAACCCAAGAATGATTTTGTGTGATTGAACCAAGATTCCATAGATATTTTATTGTAAAAAAAGCTACGAAAAGTCCGATGAATTGGCTTCCTGCATCACCCATGAACATTTTGGAAGGATTGATATTGTAACGTAAAAAACCTATGATCGAACCAATTACTGAAACAATGGTGAAAATCCAAAAAAGTTCATTAGCATTTCCAAGAAAATAACAACTCATGAGGCAAGCCATAAGCGTAAAAAATACAGTAGTTGCCGTGATACCATCCATGTTGTCGAGCATATTCAATGAATTCATCAAAACAATGACCCATCCAATTGTCAAAACATTATCAATCAATGAAATGTGAAATAAATCAATTTTAGTATCTGTAATAACCAAAACAACACCACAAAGGATCTGTATTATTAACTTAAATAAAGGCTTTGTGTTATAAGCATCATCGGACAATCCCATTATAAAAGCTAGAGAGGCTGAAAGAAATAGACCTACGAAGGATAAATTCGCAAAAACATTAGGTTCGGGATCTAATATCATATACATTACTGTAGAAAATAAAAATCCAGAAAAAAGACTAATTCCTCCCAAAGAAGGTTTAGATTGATTGCTCCATCTTACTGTAACGTCATTTTTATTTCTAATTCCCAAAGTCTCAGAGAATCGAAGCAAAAGTAAGTTTACGACCAAAGATATAATCAGGGCGCCTATGAAAAATAAGAGGTAGTAGTAAAGGTTTGTAGTAATCATAATTCAAAAGGTGATTCAAAATCTTTCAAAAGAATTCCAAATTTATCCTTTTCGGAAATTATTGGATTTCCGATACCCCAATCAATTTCAAGATCTGGATCATTCCAAAAAATCGCTCTTTCAAATTCTGGAGCATAATAATTCGTGCATTTGTAAGAAAATAAAGTGTTGTCTTCAAGTGCACAAAAACCATGAGCAAAACCAGGCGGAATCCAAAATTGATTTTTTTCTTTTGATGATAGTAGCACTTTTACATGTTGACCGTAAGTTGGTGAATCTTTTCTAATGTCAACAGCAATATCAAGCGCACTGCCGGTAATAACTTGAACTAATTTTCCTTGTTCAAAAGGCGGAAGTTGGAAATGTAATCCACGCAATACTCCTTTTGAAGATTTGGACATATTGTCCTGAACAAAATTAAAGTTTGAACCAATTACTTCAACATATTTTTTTTGGTTGAAACTTTCATAAAAAAATCCACGATCATCTCCAAAAAATTTGGGAAAGAATGAAATTAATCCTTCTATTTTTTCTTTTTTGATTTCCATTTTTTCTTAATTTTTTTCCAAATTCTTATATGCAAAGGTAAATCATCTTCATCATCTGTATAATACCCGGAATCATAACCATTTCCGTAACCATTACCGTATCCGTACCCGTAACCATATCCGTAACCATATCCGTAACCGTACCCATAACCATATCCGTAACCATAAAATGATCTGCCCGTTTCAACACCGTTTAAAATTACATTTAATTGTTCAAGTTTTTGAACATTAAATAATTCTTCAACACGCTGAACAAATACTCTTTTCGAATAGTTAGCCTTGAAAACATATAGTGGAATATCCGCATTTGCTAGTATTTGAATACCATCGGAAACTATACCTACTGGTGGGTTGTCAATCATTATAACATCATACTTTTGTTTCAGTTCTTCAATAATATTTTTTAGTTGCTCACTTTGAATTAATTCAGATGGATTTGGAGGGATTGGACCTGCTGTAATATAATGTAAGTTAGTTAAATGAGACTCTCTTATTACTTCATCTATTTTAGCCAAGCCAGAAATCAAATTACTCATTCCATCCATATTTTCTGTACTAAATCCATGGTGAACTTTAGGTTTTCTTAAGTCAAGGTCTAAAACAATTGTTTTCTTTCCATTCGCAGCAATTAATCCTGCAAGGTTCAAAATTACAAACGTTTTCCCCTCTCCAGAAATTGAAGAAGAAACTGCAATTACTTTCGCATCTTTATTAATAAAACTCATGTTTGAGCGTATGCTTCTAATTGATTCAGCTATCCTTGATTTAGAAGACTCAGTAACAACTACTTGGGAATATTTCATTCTTTTTTTGTACAGAGGAACAGATCCAAGAAAATTTGTTTGTGGGGGAAGAAGTTTTTGTAAGTCTTGTGCATTAATGATATCATTGTAAGTTAAGTACCTCCAAATTAAAAGTCCTAATCCAACAAGAATACCAAAGATTATTGATATCGTATAAATTAATCTTTTATTAGGACTTAATGGTATTTCAGGAAGTAAAGGTGGCGTTAGAATTCTATTGGAAGAGGTATATCCAGCGTTGGAAAGTTCATACGCAACCTTTTTTTCTGTAAACAAAGTGAAATAACGATTATTTAATTCTTCCATATATTTTAAACGCTCATATTCCATTGTTTTTTCGGGAAGCGCATAATAATTAAATTCTGTATCGCCAATCTTGGAAATTAATAACCTTTTATCACTCAGTAAACGATCTTCGATAACTTTCATGCTTTTTTTGATCGAAGAAATTCTAATCTGAATTTTAACGCTTGAATTCTTGATTTGACTGCTTTCAGGAGTTAAATCTTTTAATAAATCTTCTTTTTGTTCTAATAATTTATTTAAATCTTCAATTTGCTTCAAAAGTGATCCTTCGAAACTTCTTTTTCCTATCATTTCAGGAATTAATTTATAAATTTCAATTCGATTTGGATCCATTTTAATTTTGTCTGCAACCATGTAAAGAGTGGTCAATTCTTCATCTATTTCAAGCACTTTTTCCGATAGTGCTGACATTTTTTCAGTTAAATTTTTTCCAAGACCCTCTGGATCCGGAATCCGTTCTCTTTTTTGAAAATCAGAAAGACTTGTTTTTGAATTTTTCACAACAATAGACAAAGAATCTAATTGTTCGTTTATAAAATCAATGGTCTTGTTTGAATTATTTTTCTTAGCATCTTCTTGATATTCAAAATATGATTGTAAAAGCATGGAAACAACATCACGACATAAAATTGGATTATGATGATCATAGGTTATTTGTATAGTTTTTGCTGCCGGGTCAACAGCCATAATTACTAAGCTTGCTTTAACCTCATTAAG
>CANGLG010000020.1 GCA_947454395.1 Flavobacteriales bacterium | reverse complement strand
TAGAGCAAATCGATGTCGGTCATTGAGTAAAGTAGATCTATCTTTCAATGGATTATGAGGAGTTACCACAAGCCAAACTTGGTCCAGTTCTGTGAATTCGGCCATGTAGTTGGCAATTACTAAATGCCCAACATGAATTGGGTTGAATGTCCCGAAATAAAGCCCGATTTTCATTGGTTTATAAATTCATTTGCAAGAATTTTCACCCTTTCAACAGCTTTCTCCAAAATATTGTTTTCCACTACAACATCAAATTCGCTGGAGCGATTCATTTCTTCACGTGCTTTTGAAATACGCATTTGAATTTTTTCTTCTGATTCGGTTTTTCTTCCACGAAGACGTTGTTCAAGTATTTCCATACTTGGCGGTTGGACGAAAATTGCCAATGCTTTATTCTTGAATATCTTTTTTAGGTTCAATCCGCCGATAACATCCACATCAAAGACTACCGTTTTCCCTTCAGACCAAATTCTATTTAGTTCAGATTTGAGTGTCCCGTAGTAATTATCAATGTAAACTTCTTCCCATTCAACAAACGCATTTTCTGAAATCAACTGCTTAAATCCTTCAAGACCAATAAAATAGTAGTCTTTTCCATCGATTTCATTGACACGTGGTTCTCTACTGCAGGCAGAAACTGAAAAGGCAAATTGGTTTGATGATTCCAAAAGTTTATGTACCAAAGTAGTTTTTCCTGCTCCCGATGGAGCTGAAAAGATGATGCATTTTCCATTGATTTCCTCTGCGTTCACTTACAAAGTATTAAGAATTTGTTCTTTCATTTTTTCAAGGCAATCTTTCATTTCAACTACCCTTTTTTGCATTTCAACATGATTGCTTTTGCTTCCTAGCGTATTTATTTCTCTTCCGATTTCTTGTGCAATAAAGCCTAATTTTTTTCCGGAACGAGGAATCGAAAGTGTTTCAGTGAAATAGTCTAAGTGGTTTGCTAATCTCATTTTCTCTTCAGAAATGTCAAATTTCTCAATGTAAAAAATCATTTCCTGTTCCAGTCTATTTTGGTCAACAGAAACATTTTCTAATTCAGATAATCCTTTTATAATACGTTCTTTTACTGTAGTTATCCGTTCCTTTTCGAATTGAGGAATTTCTGTAAGTAAACGTTTTATTTCATTTATTCTTTTCGAGAATTCATTGATTAGTTCTTCGCCTTCTTTTTTCCTGAAATCGTTAAGCTTTGAACATGTTTCATTAATTAATGTCAATATGAATTTTCGTTCATCATCATTTAGCTCAAATGCTTGTTGATTGAGTACTTCTGGCATTCGAACCACCAATGATAAATAGTCGGCCGGAACTTCATTCCAAGATTCATTCAGAGCTTTTAGTTCATTGTAATAATGACCTGCAAGTTCCTTATTTATAAGCCCATTTACAGTATCTCCTGAACTTTCAAGAAATACTCCGACATCCACTTTCCCTCGGTCTAATTGTTCAGCAACTATTTTTCGAATTTCCGTGTCCAATTCTTTGTAGCAAGAAGGTAACTTTAATGCCAGATCAAGCCCTTTACTATTCAGCGAACGAATTTCTACTGAGACCTTTCTGGACTGATAGATTCCGTTACTTTTACCGAAGCCGGTCATGGATTGGATCATAAAAAAAATTTTGGCAAAATTAGTCAAAAAAACAAGAAACAAAATGCGGTTATTTCCGTTCAAAATGAGAAAAGGAAATATGTTCGATGGCTTTATTCAATTCATGGCATTTGAAAAACGATGTTCAGAACATACCATAACGGCCTATCAAAATGATTTGATTCAATTTGCCGACTTTTTTGAATTAAAACAATTGAACGAGTTAAATGAATATAATTCTTTGATGATTCGATCTTGGATTGTTTCGCTCATTGATTCAGGATTAACTAATCGTACTGTAAATCGCAAAATCGCAACTCTTCGTACGTTTTTCAAATGGCTAAGAAAGGAAGGAATTATTTCTGCAAGCCCAATGGCAAAGATTCAAGGCCCAAAAAATGAAAAGCGCTTACCGGCTTTTGCCAAAGAATCTGAATTGGAGTCATGGAAAATAGCGGATTTGTTTACGAATGATTTTGAAGGTATGAGAGATTCTTTGATGTTTGAATTATTTTACCAAACTGGCATTCGTCTTAACGAATTGATTTCTTTGAAGGAATCCGATGTAAACGAACAACATGTAAAAGTTTTGGGTAAAAGAAACAAAGAACGAATAATACCGATATCTCAAGAGTTATATACTCAAATCCAATCATATAGAATACATAAACAAAAACTTTTCGATGAAACTAAGTATCTATTTGTGCTAAAAAATGGTAATAAACTATATTCAACCTTTGTTTATCGAAAAATAAATACTTACCTTAGTTCAGCAACGAATTTGGATAAAAAAAGTCCGCACGTTCTCAGACATACCTTTGCGACGCACATGTTGAACAGAGGAACTGGTCTAGAAACATTGAAGGATTTACTGGGTCATGCCAATTTAGCAGCGACTCAAGTTTATACTCATAATTCGTTTGCTCAGTTAACAGCGATTTATTCACAAGCTCACCCACGTGGGCACAAATAGTTAAGTATGGAATCTAAAATGCACGCTATCCATTTCAAAGCAGATCAAAAACTATTGAATTTCATTCAAGAAAAATTGGATAAACTAGAAATATTTAATCATCATGTTCAATCGGCTGAGGTTTTTTTGAGGTTGGATAAAGACAGAGAAAAAGAGAATAAAATAACTGAAATAAAGTTGCACCTTCCTGGAAAAGAGCTTTTTGCTAAGAAACAATGCAAAAGTTTTGAAGAGGCCGCAGACGAGGCAATTGAAGCTTTACGCAAGCAAATCCTAAAGGAAAAAGATAAATTGTAAGTTGAAATTTGAAATTGTATCAACTTATACAATTTCAATTTATACTTTATCTCAATCAATCGTTAAACAATGCTTGTTTACGGTTGAATTTGCCTATCTTTGCGCCCTAAATATTTTATATGAAACTTATTACTGTTGGAAGTGTTGCTTTTGATGCAATCGAAACTCCTTTCGGAAAAACGGATAAAATAGTTGGTGGTGCAGGAACATTCATTTCATTGGCATCCTCTTTTTTTGTGGAAAATCAAGGACTTGTTTCTGTAGTTGGTGAGGATTTCCCTGAAGAAACTTTGAATTATCTTACCAAAAAGGGAATTAACATTGACGGAATTCAAATTAAAAAAGGAGAAAAAACATTTTTCTGGTCAGGTCGCTACCACAACGATATGAATTCACGTGATACTTTAATTACTGAATTGAATGTGTTAGGAAGTTTTGACCCGGTTATTCCATCCGCTTATCAAGGCGCTGACTATCTTATGCTCGGAAATTTAAGTCCTGAAGTGCAACGTCAAGTAATTGAGCGTTTGGATCAACGTCCAAAACTGATTGCAATGGATACAATGAATTTCTGGATGGACATTGCTTTGGATGAGTTGAAAAAAACTATGGCACTGATCGATGTTTTAATTATCAATGATGAGGAAGCACGTCAGTTGTCTAAAGAGTATTCTTTAGTAAAAGCCGCTATGGTAATACGTGAAATGGGGCCAGAAATCTTGATTATTAAAAAAGGAGAACATGGAGCTTTGTTGTTTCATGGTGAAGATATATTTTTCGCACCGGCACTTCCCTTGGAAGAAGTTTTTGATCCAACGGGGGCTGGCGACACTTTTGCTGGTGGTTTTATGGGTTATATTGCTGCTACTGGAGATACCTCTTTTGAAAATATGAAAAGAGCGATAATTGCCGGATCGGCGCTGGCTTCTTTTTGTGTGGAAAAATTTGGAACTGAGAGATTGACGGAAATTACGAAGCAAGATTTTGATGAGCGCGTTTCGCGTTTTGTTTCCCTTGCAAATTTTGAAATGAATCAACTTGCATAATTATAAATGGAAAAAGTGAATTTTCAAGAGCAGATCGAAGCTTATTTAAAGGCGGAAGATTTGATTGCAATAGGAAGAGAAGTTTCGGCTCTAAAAACGGAATTTGAAGATGCAATGCTAGAGGCAGAGCGCGTACAACAAATCAAACAGTTAGAGGCTCAGGAACAAGGTGAATCATTTGAGCCAATTGATTATAAAAGTCAGAAGGAGGATTTTTACAACAATTACAAGGCTTTTCAAGATTTACGAAAAAAGCAGATTGAAATAAAATCAGCTCTTGAAAATGAAAATCTTCGTCATAAAAAGGATCTAATAAATCGTTTGAAGGAAGTTATCGAAAATGAAGAGAAAATAGGCTCTGCTTTTAATGCATATAAGGAAATTCATGAAACGTGGAAGAAGATTGGCGATATTCCAAGGGAAAAAAGAGATGAAACTCAAAAGGAATATTCTCGATTACTGGAAATTTTCTTTTATAACATAAAAATTTATAGAGAGTTAAAAGATCACGATTATAAACGAAATTTTCAATTAAAGGAAGACGTTATTTTTCGTTTAAAGCAGCTTAGAACTAAGAATTTACAGATCCGTGATTTGGAGGCTTCTTTAAGAAGTATTCAAGATGAATGGGAAGAAATAGGTCCTGTAAGTAATGACGAATGGGAAAGTTTGAAAAACAGTTACTGGGAGGCTGTTAAATCTATTTACGACAAAATCAACGGGCATTACGAAGAACAAAGAAATTCACTTCTTGAAAACCTAAACAAAAAGAAACAATTGATTGCTGAGGCAGAGAAAATAGTTGCTGATCTTTCCACTTTGGAAAAAGGGAAGGACTGGGAGGCTAAAACTGCCGAATTATTGAATTTACAGGAACAATGGAAACAAATCGGATTTGGTCCTAAAAAGGAAAACGAAATTGTTTGGAAAGAGTTTCGTTCTATTTGTGATACATTTTTCAATGCAAAAAAAGAATTTAATAAATCCATTGATGGTGTTTTCAAAGATGCAGCCGATAAAAAAAGAGCGCTTATTGAAGAAGTAAAACAAATTAACAATTCAGACGATTGGAAAAAAACGGCTGAGAAAATTGTAGCTCTCCAAAAGAAATGGAAATTAATCGGTTCGGCTGGACATCGTTTTGAAAATAAATTGTGGGCAGAATTTAGAGCCGCTTGCGATGTTTTCTTTACCGCTCGTGAAAAACATTTTGAAGCACAAGAATCATCTTTGGTCGAGAACCTTAGCCTTAAAAATCAGCTTATTGAAGAACTTGAAAAATACGTTGTTTCGGAAGAAAAAAATACAGCATTGGCCGATTTGAAAGGGTTCAATGAACGATTTATGGCATTGGGACAAGTTCCGATAAAAGAGAAAAATGACGTTTACAATCGTTTCAAAAAAGCAATGGATGAAAAATATGCGTCCTTAAAACTTGAAGCGAAGGAAAAAGATATGATTCTTTACAAAGCAAAAATCGAATCAATATTAGCTAGCCCGGATCGTGCCAAATTATTGAGTCAAGAACGATTTGAAGTCAAGAAACAGATTGATTTGTTAAACAAGGAAATTATTCAAATGGAAACAAATTTGGGTTTCTTTGCACGTTCAAAAGGAGCGGATCAATTACGTCAGGATGTAGAAAGAAAAATCGCAGTTGCAAAAGAAAAAATAGATTCGAATAAACGAAAACTGAATTCTTTACCGAATGAATAGTTTCATTAATATATTATTACTCGTTGTTACGATTCCAACATTGTTTTTTTCCGTATTTGTTGGCTTTGATTTACCTGTAGAGATATTGCATACAACCGCTGGGCAATTACCCTATAAATTTATTTTTTTCCTAAGTTTAGGAATGTTGTTGCTGATAATTTCTGTTCGTCGTTCGATTCGAAGATGGATGGGAATTAGAATGGTTAATCAAACCACCCGATTTAAGTGGACAGGTCAAATTAGTAAAAAAAGAAAACAACGTGTAATCGTATATACTATTCTAGAATCATTAATTATGTTTATGTTAGGCATAGGCTACATTTCACTTACAAAGGAGGCTTGGTTTCCCGCTTCTGTCATGATGTTTTTTGGTTTTGAAAGTATAATATTTTTGTTAGTAAATTCAAAAAACAGATTCAGAGTAGGGTTGTCGTCGAAAGCAATATTAACTGCAGACCGTGAAGTAATTTTACTTTACCTCGAAGGATTAAGAAAAGTCAGTATAAGTCAGCAAAGTGTGTATTTCGACTACATTGAGGAATTACAGCTCAGCTTCCCTACAGATTGTATTGAAGATTCAGAGAAAAACGATTTTTTTGAACAGCTAAAAAAATCAGTAAACAGAGATAAAGTATTATTCAGAGTTATGGATTAATGGATGCAGCACAAATACTAATAGTTGAAGACGATCACGTTTTTGCAAATCTTGTTCAATTTCAATTAAGTACAATAGGATACAATCTAGAGAATGTAATTGCAGTTGAATCAATTGAGGAATCCCAAGAGGTAAAGAAAGAAATTGAGCCTGATGTAATTTTACTTGATTTAAATATTCTCGATTCAAATGGTGTAGCTACCTATGATTCAATTAATGAATTATTCCCAGACGCGTCAGTATTGGTTCTCTCCGGAATGGATGATCAGTCTATTGCTCTTGAAATTGTTTCAAAAGGAGGACAAGATTATCTATTAAAAAGTGATGTTAACCCTCACATTTTAGGTAGGTCAATTAAATATGGTTTATTAAGACGTTCACTTCGAATTCAACTCGCGCAGTCAGAAAAGAGATACAAGGATGTTTTTAATAAATCACCGATGCCTATGATCCAACTTACAGGTGATGAGTATTTGATTACAATGGCGAACAAAGCTACGCTTGATCTCTATAAATTAAGTGATGCACAATTGATTGGAAAATCGATATACAGTTTTAATAAGAATAAAGAAAATCAGTTTACTGATAGCAACATACGCAGGTTTACTCAATATGATAATGACAACAATGAAATAATTGTTGATATTATTTTGAATCAACTTGAAGGAAATCAGAAGGAATATATAGCTCTCGTTGTGAATAAAACAGATGAGCTTCTTTTTGAGAAAAATAAATTTGAAATAATTACCCAAGCGGAAGAAAGTGAAAAAAAGAAAATTGCAAGAGAATTACATGATGGTCTTGGCCAACAATTGGTTTTACTCAATTTACTTTTTCAGAATTTGAATCCGGAAGTAGGGCAGGAATCCAAACATAAAGACATTGGAAATTTGCTTCAAAGCTGCATTCGCGAGGTTAAAGAAATAGCATATAACTTGCTTCCTCCTGAACTTGAAAATGGATTTTTTAATGCGATGGATCGTTTTTCAAACAGGATAAATTCAATCGGACAAATGTCTTTTATTTTGAATATAGATTCTCAATTAACAGAGCATGATTTAGGAAATGTAGATCGATTTAATTTATACCGAATTGTTCAGGAAGTGATCAATAATGCAATAAAACACTCGAAGGCAGATAAGATTGTCTTTACAATGAGCAAAAGGAATGAATCTATTTATATCGAAGTTGAAGATGATGGTATTGGTTTCGATTCTGAAAAAGTAAGACTTGGGCTTGGCTTACAAAACATACAACATCGAATGAAAATGAGTAGAATCAAGGGTGATTTCACTTCTGAACCAGGAAAAGGGGCAAGAATAATTATGTGGTTTTAAATCAAATCTTTTGAAAATTTTAGTGATTCGTTTTAGTTCAATTGGAGACATCGTACTCACTTTTCCTGTTATACGTTGTATAAAAGAACAATTACCAGATTGTCAATTACATTACGTAACTAAAAGTTCATTTTCAGAATTAATTACGGCTTCAGAATACATTGATAAAACATACTTTTTAAACAAATCATTAAGTGAGCTTACAACAGAATTAAAAGAAGAAAAATATGATGTTGTGATAGATTTACACAATAACATTCGTTCACGTCTGTTGACTAAAAAACTACAAACTAAGAAAATATATAGATTTCCAAAATTGAATTTTTTGAAATGGATGTATGTTCGTTTGAAAATTAATCGAATGCCTGAAATACACGTTGTCGACCGTTATTTCGAAACTGTAAAATCAATTGGAGTAATCAATGATAGAAAAAACAACGAGTTTTTTATAAAAAAGGACTTAGATATTTTTTCACTTTTTGGAATCAAACAAAAGAAGTACCTCGCAGTAGCTATTGGAGCCCAATTTGCAACCAAACAAATACCAGAAAACAAACTTGTTGAAATTCTTTCAAAGACAAATTTACCCTTGATTTTACTTGGTGGGAAAATGGATGAGTTATTAGCAGAACAAATTTGTAAGCTTCTTTCACAAAAAACAATCATCAATGCGTGTGGAAAATTTTCATTGATTGAATCGGCATCAATACTTAAACAAGCTAGTACAGTTCTAACCAATGATACGGGATTAATGCATATTGCCTCATGTTTTGATGTTCCAATTGTTTCAGTTTGGGGAAATACAACTCCTTCATTCGGAATGTTTGCTTATCGCCCTGAAAAAAATGGAAGTATAATTAATCATGAAGTACAAGGTTTGTCCTGTCGGCCTTGTTCAAAAATTGGTTTTAAAACCTGTCCCAAAGGACATTTTAAATGCATGCAACTTCAGGATTCAACCAGAATAGCGAATGATCTATAAGCTTGACGTACTGTCTAAAAATAAATTTTTCAATTCATTAGCTTCTGAAGGCTTCATTTTACCTGCAAGGATTAAACTGAGTTGTTTCCTTCTTAAGGCGCCTTCATACCTTAATTTTTCTTCATCGGTTTCTGGGATAAGTTCTGGAACTTGAATAGGACCTCCATTTTGATCTACAGCTACAAAAGTGTAAATGGCCTCATTACATTTCTCCATTGCTCCAGTCAATTGGTCTTCAACAAATACGTCAACAAATATCTCCATTGAGGAATGAAAAGCGCGAGAAACTTTCGCCTCTAATGTAACAATTGAAGCGTGCTTAATTGGCTTTTGAAAGGAAACGTTGTTCACTGATGCTGTAACAACAACTCGCTTACAATGCCTATGAGCAGAAACACTAGCTATTACATCCATCCAAGCTAATAATTGTCCGCCGAATAAGTTTCCTAAAGTATTTGTATCGTTTGGAAGAACAATCTTGGTTGTTATTGCAAGAGTTTCAGAAGCTTTTTTTGTTTTCATTTTGCAAAGTTACCAATTTATTATTCCAATTAGTTAAAATTCGAGGCTTAGAATTATTGTTTTATTTATCAAAATAATTCCTTAATTTTAAACCGAAAACTATAAAACTTATTGACAACTAATCGAATAAAAATGAAGAAATCAATTATCTCATCTGTTCTTTTTACTTTGACTCTCACAAGCCAATTCATTTTCGCTCAATCAAAAAGAGTTCTTGATCCGGCGAATATGCGAGAAGGTGAAAGCATTGAGTATTGCACACACCATAAAAAAATGTCAGAACTTTTGAAAGATCCAGAATTCTCCGCAAGTTTTGAGCAAGATAAAATTGATTTTGAAAATGCTAAGAAAAACTCAGTTCCAAAAGGTATAGTTTATAAAATACCTATCGTATTTCACATCCTTCACAATGGTGGAGTTGAAAATATTTCTGATGAACAAGTTTATGATCAATTAGCTATTCTTAATAGAGACTTTAGAAAGTTGAATGCTGACACTGCAACCGTTCAATCAATCTTTCAAAGTTTTATTTCTGATGCTGAGATAGAGTTTGTATTGGCAACAAAAGACCCTGTTGGAAATTGTTTTAAAGGTATTACCAGAACAATGTCGCCTCTTACAAACGATGGTTCGGTTGGCGGTGCTCAAGTTACGGCAATTAAAAATGGAAATGATGTATATCAGGGAAACTGGCCTGGCAACAAATACTTAAATGTAATTGTTTGTGCTGACGCTGGAGGTGCTGCCGGTTACACTACAAACCCTTCCGGTCTTTCCGCTAATAGCATGAATAATGGTATTTGGATTTTACATAATTATTTCGGCTCTATTGGAACTAGTTCTGAATACACTAGCAGAGCCTTGACTCATGAAGTTGGTCATTGGTTAAATTTATCTCATACTTGGGGGCCTAATAATAATCCTGGTAACGCCAGTAGCTGTGGCGATGATGATGGTGTTCAAGACACTCCAATCTGTATTGGGTTGACTTCATGCAACTTAAATGCTAACACTTGTGATGATACAAATGATCCCAATAATTATAGTTCTTGGACAACAGACGTCAATGACAATACAGAAAACTATATGGATTATTCCTACTGTTCCAAAATGTTTACTGCTGGACAAGTAGCTAGAATGAGAACAGCATTACAAGTTCAATCAACAGGAAGATATAATTTGTGGCAATCAGCAAATTTAACAGCGACTGGTGCAACGGGAGTTGCAACCTTATGTAAAGCACAATTCTCAGCCAATCGTACTTCAATATGTCCTGGAGAACAAGTTCAATTTACGGATGATTCCTACAATGTTGTTTCAGGTTGGACCTGGGAAGTGATTCCCGCAACCGGTTGGGCTTTTGCATCAGGATCGTCTGCCACAGTTCAAAATCCGGCAATTGTCTTTTCTCAATCTGGTTTTTATACTATAAAACTTACTGCCACAGATGGTTCAACAAATAAAGTAGAAACAAAATCAAACTACATTCACGTTCAGCCTGCTTCTACCACAATTCCTTTTTGGGAAGGATTCGAGGGGTATTCCTCTTTAGCAAATTTGACTAACTGGGAGGTATTTAATCCTAATAGTAACAACGCTTGGACCATCGAAACTGCAGCAAGTCATTCAGGAGCACAATGTGCTAAATTGGTTAATTTTGGTCAAGTACCATCCAATGTGGATGAATTGATTTCCGCTCCAATTGATATGTCCGTCGTGCCATCTACCGGATCGGTTACGCTAAGTTTTCGATATGCATATCGCAAGAAAACATCAACAGACAACGATTATTTGAGGGTATACGTGACAAATGATTGTGGAAGTACTTGGTCTCAAAGAAAAACATTAGGAGGAAGTGGATTATCAAATTTAACATCCTCCACTAGCTGGAAGCCAACTCAGGCAACAGATTGGAAAACAGTTCATATGTTGAATGTTACAAATGCTTACTTTGTAGAAAATTTCAGAATGAAATTTAGATTCGAAGGTGAAGGGGGAAATAATATTTATTTGGATGATATTAATTTATATCAAGGTGCTCAGTCTGATAATATAGTCCTCGGTATTAATGAAATTACCGAATTAAATTCATTTGGTTTATATCCAAATCCTGCTGATGATGAACTAAATGTTCAATTTAATTTAGCTCAAGCAGAGAAAGTGAATTTTGAAATTACAAACCTTGCAGGACAAAAAATAGATAGTCAAGTTATTAATGCAAGTCAAGGTGATAATTTAGTATTATTTGATACAGCAAAACTTGCCTCGGGAATGTATCTATTAAACGTTGGTACAGGAAATTCAGTTAAAACAGTACAATTTGTAGTAAAATAGTTAGTTTTTATTAAAATAATTGAATAGGATAAGTGCTTTTGCTTGTCCTATTTCTTTTTCAATCATTTCGAAAGTTGCTCTTTTAATAGCTGAAACTGTTTTAAATTTTTGCATTAACATCAATTGTGTTTTAGGCCCAATTCCAGGAATGCTCAAAATTTCACTTTCAATAGCGTTCTTGCTTCTTTTATTACGATGATGTGTTATACCAAATCTATGGGCTTCGTTGCGCATAAATTGAATTACTTTCAAGCTTTCTGAACGTTTATCAAGATAAATAGGATATTGATCACCAGGAAAGAATATTTCTTCCAGTTTTTTTGCAATTCCAACAACTGCAATTTCCCCTCGTATTCCTAGATTTTCAAATGCTTCCATTGCTGCACTCAGTTGTCCTTTTCCGCCATCAATAATAACTAATTGAGGTAAAGGTTGTTTTTCTTCTAGAAGCCTTTTGTATCTCCGAGTAACAGTTTCAATCATTGATGCAAAATCATCTGGACCATCTACCGTTTTTATATTGAAATGTCGGTAATCTTTTTTACTTGGTTTTGCATTTTTGAATACGACACAAGCGGAAACGGCATTGGTTCCTTGTAAATTTGAGTTGTCAAAACATTCCATATGCACCGGTAACTCCGACAACCTGAAATCCTTACGTAGTTGTTCCAGAATCCTTTCTGTGTGCCTTTCAGGATTGATGATTTTTTCTTGCTTTAACTTGTCTTTTTTGTAATAGATTAAATTTCGCAGGGATAATTCTAATAACCCTTTGCGGTCGCCGCGTTGAGGTACAGAAAACTTAAATTCATTAAATATGTTTTCAAAGGATTGCTGAACAAGTATTTCTTTTGACTTACTTTCGAATTTTTCCCTCAATTCAGGCAACACAAAATTTATCATTTTGTCAATTGGTTCATCTAATTTCTTTTTTATTTCAGAGGTGTACCCATGAATAATTGCGCCTTCTTGGATTACTAGATAATTGATGAAAAACGAATCTTTTTCATTGGAAAATGTAAATACGTCAACGTCTGAAATGGTTGGAGAAACAATTGTTGATTTTGCCCTGTATTTTTCTATTTGTTCAATTGTAACTTTAATTTTTTGGGCATCTTCAAAATCATAGTTTGTTGCAAATTCATTCATTCTTTTCTTCAATGCCTGAACTAATGAAGAAGTTTTACCTTTTAGTAATAAATGAATTTCATCAATCATCGAATTGTACTCATTTTCTGATTGTAAACCAACGCAAGGCCCCAGACATCTTCCAATGTGATATTCAAGACAAGTTTTATATTTTTCTTGGGTTATTTTCTTTGGTGAAAGATCTAAATGACAAGTCCTTAGGGGATACATTTCCCGAATTAGTCCCAACAATAAATGCATTACTTTTACATTGGGGTAGGGACCATAAAAAGTTCCTTCTGTCAAATATTTTTGTCTTGTTGAAAATACTTTTGGAAAAGGTTCTTTTTTTACAACAATCCATGGAAAAGTTTTATCATCCTTTAATTGAATGTTGTATTTCGGCTTGTACGTTTTTATTAAATTATTTTCAAGTAATAAAGCATCCAATTCGGTTGTAACTACGATGTACTTTATTTCATAGATATTATGAACTAAAACACTTGTTTTGTTATTGTCTAAAGTTTTATTGAAATAAGAAGAAACGCGTTTTTTTAAGTTCTTTGCTTTTCCAACATAAATAATTTTGCCGGTTTTATCGAAATACTGGTAAATACCTGGCGTTTCAGGTAAACTTGCTAAAGTAATTTTTAATTGGTCCTTAACTGTAGACATGTGATAAAATTAAAAACAAAGTTTTACTTGAAACTACTTAGTACTATCTTTGTGGCTATGTTGGATGAAATAATACGTTTTGCATTAAAAGAAGACATTGGAGATGGAGATCACTCCACATTGGCTTGTGTTCCTGTTAATGCTATAGGCAGCGCTAATTTATTGGTGAAGGAGCCTGGAATACTTGCAGGTGTTGAGGTCGCAAAAAGAATATATGAGATTTATGATCCTCTTTTGGAAGTAACCTGGTTTAAAATGGATGGAGATAACGTTCAGCCGGGAGAAATAGCATTTATTGTGAAAGGCTCTTCCCAATCTATTTTAAGCACAGAGAGACTCGTTTTGAATTTTATGCAGCGTATGAGCGGGATTGCTACCCAAACAGCTAAAATTCTTGACGAAATAAAAGGATGTACTACGAAATTATTAGATACAAGAAAGACTACTCCAGGAATACGTTATCTTGAAAAATGGGCCGTTAAAATTGGGGGTGGGGATAATCACCGTTTTGGATTGTACGATATGATCATGCTAAAAGATAATCACATTGATTATGCAGGAGGAATAATTCCCGCAATTGAAAAAACAAAATCATACTTGCAACATACAAATAAGTCTTTAGCCTTAGAAGTTGAAGTTAGAAATATGAGTGAGTTGCTAGAAGTTCTTAGTATAGGAGGGGTTCAACGAATCATGTTGGATAATTTTACACCAGAGCAACTAAATGAAGCACTAAAACTAATTCCGAATGAATTACAAACAGAAGCTTCTGGTGGAATAACATTACAAAACATAAGGGCTTATGCAGAAACTGGTGTGCAATTTATTTCAGTCGGCGCACTTACTCATTCCGTAAAAAGTTTGGATTTAAGTTTAAAAGCAGTTTTTTAATACTGATCTAAAATATCCTGATTTTTTTATCTAATGCATTGCTTTTTTTATAGCGAAATAATGAAATAATTATTATAACACCGCCTAAAATTATTAGTTCCATCGAATAATTATATTGCATAATAAAAGCAGCTAGTCCTATAAATATTAGTAACGAACCAGTCCAGTAAATTAAATTGGCTTTTGGGTTTCCAAGTTTGTCCTTAGAATATGAAATAAGGTTCAATATAAAACCTGTAGCACCTAATCCTAAAAATAAATTAATGCTTTTTTTAGGATCCAATCCAATTTCATATCCAAAGAATAAAATTGAAGCGACAATAAAAGATAGCGCATATGCAATTCCACCAATTATTTTAAGCCATTTCATTTTTATTCTTTTGATAATTAGCGACATCTAAAAGAAATTCGATGTCTTCTTCAATACGATTCCCAATAACTACAATATTTGCTCCAGCTCCATGAACCGTTTTAACTTCTTCTATCGTTCGAATTCCTCCTCCAATAATAAGAGGTAAGTTAATGGTTTTAACTTGTTTTATCATTGATTGGGAGACCATATTTATTGCGCCACTCCCTGCATCGAGATAGGTTATTTTTTTTCCTTGAAGCATACCTGCAAGCGCAATTTTTCTAGCTAATGATTCTTGATCATGAGGTATTGGAGTCGTTTGAGAGACAAATTCAACAGAAGTCTTTTTTCCGCCATCAATTAGTAAATAAGATGTTGGAATTACCTCGATTTTCATTTTTGAAATTTCATCAGCCGCTGCAATATGGTGACCAATTAAATAATCTGGGTTCCGACCCGATAATAATGATAAAAATAAAATGCAATCGGCAGCTTCATGAATTTGATGGGCACCACCAGGAAATATTATTAAAGGAGCAAAGGTTTTTTTTTTCAGTTCGAGAATACAGGTATCAAAATCCGTTTTGGAAACTGTGCTGCCACCAACAAAAATAAAGTCAGGTTGAGCCAAATTCAACTTTCTCAAAAAATCGTCAGAATTCTGCTGTGAGAATTTGTCGGGGTCAATTAAAATGGCAATAGCGTTCTGGCTATTTATTATTCTATTGTAGACAGTGGACATTACTCAAAGTTAACACTTATTATCAAGTCATCCATATTTTCAATAAATAAGTCTACAGAATGCCATCCGTCATTTTCAAGTATTTTTGCTCTGACAATTTCATCAGAAAGTTCTTTAATTATTAACTCATGTTTAAAATCCACACCAGACCTTGAATTCAATTTAAACAAACTTTCTTTTATGCACCAAGCTTTCGTCAGCTGCAATAATGATTCAGAATTTAACAGTGATAATTCCGCTGGGTTTAAAAATCGACTTTTAATTTTGTGTATTCGTTCATTACATTCTTCCATATCTAAGCCAATAGGATATTTTGCTACAGCAAGTCCTAAAAAGTTTTTGCTATGACTAATAGAAATGAATGTGTCATTTTTTTTTACAAATGGCTTCCCTGAATCCAAATAATGGATTTCGAGTTCTGGATAAAATAAGTTTCTCAAAAACCGAATACCTAAAAACTCTATTTTTCTAAGTTCATTTTTTATTTTTTTAAGTCTACCAATTTCACTAGGAAATAAATTCACATTGTCAATTATGAAATCACTCTTAGCTAGAATAAAAATTTCTAGATTATTTTTTTTTATGATTTTTATGGAATTTATTTTATTCAGCATCTTAGTAATCAATTCTTAAAATCAAAAATAGAGATGTTAATTACTCATTTGTTAAATTAATTTCAATTTAATTTTTTTTAACATGTGCAGAATCAGAATGAATTTTTTTATATTTACAAGCTTAATTTAGCGTTAAGAATAACTATTATATACACATAACTATGGTGGGTAAGCTTAAGTTTTTATTACTAGGTGTTTTATTATCAAGCACTTATGTCTTTTCACAATCGGGTTTAGGAACCCTTAAAGGAAAGGTGAAAGATGGTGTTACAGGGACTCCGCTCGGAATGAGCAAGGTCGTGATAATGCAAAATGGTTCCTTGAAGGCAGGAGCCCAGACTGATGCTGAAGGAGAATTTCAGATTAACGGTATTCAACCTGGAGCTTATAATGTTAAAGTTACAAATCAGGAAGGGTATCAACCGTTGATGATGGAGGCTGTGTCTATTTCTCCAGATCGCATTACCTTCTTGGATAATATCGTCTTAACAAAACCAGGAAGTACGGGTGCTGAAAAGGAGAAAGATTTAACTGAAGTAAAAGTTGTTAGATATAAAGTTCCTTTGATTGACAAAGACGGTGGTGCATCTGGTCAAAAAGTGACTCGTCAGGATATTTCTAGAATGCCAGTAAGATCTGCCGCTGCGATTGCTGCATCGGTTGGTGGTGTTAATTCAAATGAAGGTACTGGAGAAATTTCAGTACGTGGTTCAAGATCTGATGGAACTTATTATTACATAGACGGAATTAAAGTAAGAGGTTCTTCAAATCTTCCAAAGTCTGCACTAGAGGAGGTTTCAGTTATAACTGGAGGTGTTCCTGCAAACTATGGAGATGTTACAGGTGGTATTATTGCTATTACAACTAGAGGGCCATCTGCGACTTATTTTGGAAGTGCGGAGTTAGTAACTTCAGGGTTCTATTTTAAAGGTCAAAATCCAATTGGTTATGATGGAAAAGTATTTGGGCTTGATAAGTACGGGTATAATCTTGTAGAAGGAATGCTATCAGGTCCACTTTGGATGCAAAAAGATTCATTAGGTAATAAAGTTAAACCTAGATTAGGATTTTTAATTTCGGCAAACTTTACAGATCAACTTGATTCACGACCAATTAAAGATGGGGGTTATAGAATAAAAGAATCTGTACGCGATTCTTTATTGAAGAATCCGCTTAGACCAACCTCTACGGGTTTTGGTACATTTCACAATGCATTATTTTTAAGACAATCTGATTTTGAGAAAGTGGCATGGAGAATGAATGCTAGAAGCACTGTGTTTTCAGGTCAAGCGAAAATTGATGTTAATACAGGACCTAGCGTTAACTTGCAGTTTGGTGGTTCATTAAACTACAATTATGGAAATGATTATAGTTATTCTGGATCTTTATTGAATTTCGAAAATTTTGGTGTTTCCAAGTCTTTAGATTATCGCGTTTTTGGAAGGTTTACTCAGAGATTCAACAATGATAAAGAGGGGAGTAGTTCAAAAATTAAGTCTGCTTTGTATAATATCATGGTCGATTATTCAAAGTCTAAATCTGACACATACGATCCAAAACATCAATACAATATGTTTAATTATGGTCATGTTGGAACATTTACAACAACGAGAAGACCGTCTTATCAATTTGATCCTATAACACAAACATATATTCATAACGGATTTAAGGATGTTGAAGTGGCATTTTCACCCTCAGAGACCAATTCGGCACTTGCAGCTATTACAACTCAATACTATAATATATATGATGGGGCACCTACTGGTCATTACGAAAACCTTTTCCAAATTCAACAAGGTAATGCATTGCGAAATGGAGATGCTCCAAATAGTGTTTATGGTATTTGGAGTAATATTGGGACACCCTACAACTATTTTGGTAAAGGAGAAAATGATCAGTTTCGTGTAACTGGTGCTGGTTCAGTTGTTATCGGAGACCATAGTATTTCTTTAGGTTTTGAGTATGAACAAAGAATTGACAGGGGTTGGACTTCAGGAACAACAACTAGTGGCGGTACAAATGGTCCTTTAGGTATTTGGTCAATTGCAAGACAATTGACAAATTTCCACATTCGTGAGTTAGATTTAAATAGCGGTGTAATTTCAGATTCTGGTTCATTCAAAGCTATTACTTATGATCGATTAAATACTGGTTATGCTCATACTTCATATACAGGTGAATATGGTGGACAAGGTGGTAAAACCGATGTTAATGGAAATGTAATCCTTGATAATCAATCTTTCTTTGATTATAATTTAAGAACAAAGTTAGGATTGAATCCAGGAGAAAATGATTACATAGACATTGATAAGTATGATCCAAATCTATTCCAATTTGATATGTTTTCGCCAGATGAGTTATTAAATAGTGGAAATTCATTTGTTTCTTATTGGGGTTATGATCACACAGGTAAGAAGGTTAGAGGAATGACTGATATTAATAAATACTTCAATGAATTCGATAAAAACGGAAATTACAAGCGCTTTGTAGGGGCATTCCAACCAATATACATGGCTGGATATATCATGGATAAATTTGCATTCAAAGATATCGTTTTCAACGTTGGTTTAAGGGTAGATGTTTTTAATGCAAACCAACCTGTTTTAAAGGATCCTTATTTATTCTACAATGCAAAAACAGCAGGTGAAGTAAGACAAATGAAAGCCAACGATCCTGTTCAATATGCATGGGTAAATATTCCAGAAAGTATTGGTGATGATTATGTTGTATATGTAAATGATGTAAACAACCCGACTTCAATAAATGGATTTAGAACATCAAATGTTTGGTACAATGCATCAGGTACACCTGTAGAAGATCCAAAAGTAATTAGAGGATCTGCTGGTATCGCACCTTGGTTGGTAGACCCTTCATTACAAACTCCAACTGCAGATGCATTCGAAAATTATAAGGCACAAGTTAATTTCATGCCACGTATTGCATTCTCTTTTCCAATTTCTGATGAGGCTTCATTCTTCGCACATTATGATATCTTAACGAAAAGACCAACTTCAGGTTATCGTTTTGACCCCTTTGAATATCAATTTATTCAATCAAGAAGTTCAGTTATAAATAACGCTAATTTGAAGCCTGAAACAACTGTTGATTATGAATTAGGATTCCAACAAGTTTTATCTCGTACTTCTTCATTGAAGATTTCGGCGTTCTATAGAGAACAAAGAAACAATGTTCAATTGGTTAATGTATTTGAAGCTTATCCAGCAACATACAAAACTTTTGGAAATCGAGATTTCGGTACTGTAAAAGGTTTAACAGTTGCTTATGATTTACGTCAAACAGGAAATATAAGAATGACAGCAAATTATACGTTGCAATTCGCAGATGGTACAGGTTCAGACGCAACTTCAGCTAGTGCTTTAATTACTGCTGGTTTACCAAACTTGCGAAACATTTTTCCTTATTCATATGATCAACGTCATGCATTTGCAGTAACATTTGATTACAGATATGGAGAGGGCGCTGATTATAATGGTCCTAAAATTGGAAATATTAATTTACTAGAGAATACTGGATTAAATATCTTTTCTAACATTTATTCAGGTTCTCCATATTCATCTCAAACATTTATTACAGATGAAGGAATTGGAAATTTATACGCAGGAATAAATGGTACATTGAATGGTTCAAGATTGCCATGGTCTTACAGAATGGATTTGCAATTGGATAAAACAATAAACATTGAATATGGGTCTAAGGAAGACAAAAAGAAAACAGCATTTTTGAATGTGTATCTTCGAGTAACAAACTTATTTAATCAGTTTAATGTATTGAATGTTTACAGAGCTACAGGTAACTGGGACGATGATGGTTATTTGGCAGCTGCATCTAGCCAAACATCAATTCAAAACCAAATTGATGAACAGTCATTTAGAGATTATTACATGATGAAAATACAGAATCCATTTAATGTAAGCTCTCCAAGAACAATTAGACTAGGAGTTAAATTTGATTTTTAATTACAAGGAAAAATAAAATAACATGAAAAAGCGAATTTTAGCAGTATTCATTGGTGTAAGTTTAATTGCGACAAATGCGTTTGCATACTATGGACCTAATGATAAAAGCGGAAAGCCAAATCCAAAACCTAAAGGTGCAAGTTGTTCTCCTGCTACTGCAAAGTTATATATGAAGTTCAATGATGTTAAGGCATTAATTGAACAAGGTGGAAGTATGTTTCAAAATAGAGCTTCAGGTGTTGCAGCTTATGAAGTCCCAAAAGGAAGTAATAAGTATGCAATCTTTGCTGGTGCGCTTTGGATGGGTGGAACGGATGTTAACGGCCAGTTGAAATTGGCAGCATTGAGATATCGTCAAGGAAATGATTTTTGGCCTGGACCACTTACTGTTACACCGGGAACTGGAAACTTTAACCCAGGAAGTCCAGTTGGTGATAATGCAACAAGAGATTTTGGTGAGGCAAATATTAATACAGATGAATGTATTGCATTTGACAGATTTGATAGTATTCGTAAGGCTGATGTAATAAAGTTTAATATTTGGTGGGAATGTAATGCAGGTATAACTACTGAAGGTTGCGATGACGTTGTTGCTCCTACAAATGCTGAATTGAATTGTATTTATAATTGGCCAGCTCATGGGGATGTGTCTAAAGGACAAGATTACTTTTTAGCTCCTTTCTATGATAGAGATGGAGATGGTAATTATAACCCAGATAATGGTGATCATCCTTGGTATGACGACATTTTAGGTAGAGATGACATAGAGTGTGGTGTCGATAGAAGAGTATCTCTATATGGAGATATTACTTATTGGTGGGTATTTAATGATAAAGGTAATATCCATACAGAAACAAATGGAGATCCAATTGGAATGGAAATTCGTGCTCAAGCATTTTCATTTGCTACAAATGATGAAGTGAATAGAATGACTTTTTATAATTATGAATTAATTAACCGTGGAACACAAACTTTGTACAACACCTATTTTGCTCAATACCTAGATGCGGATGTTGGTAATTATGCAGATGACTATGCTGGGTGTGATGTATCGAGAGGACTAGGATACATGTTTAATGGTGATAACAATGATGAAAGTGATGGTGGTAAACAAGGTTATGGAGAAAATCCACCTGCAATAGGTTGTGACTTCTTTGAAGGACCTTATCAAGATGCAGATGGAATTGATAACCC
>CANGLG010000019.1 GCA_947454395.1 Flavobacteriales bacterium | reverse complement strand
AACCATTTTTCTTGTGCAGCCGAGTAAACCTCGAAGTCATAAGTCATTGCAGACGCAAAACCCATGTCTCCTCCACACAAGCGCAGAATTCGGAATTGTAAGCCTAATTTTTCAAGTAGTCCTTTTACATGTTCCATCATTTCATCCAATGCTTTTGCAGTATTATCAGGGTGCTCGATACGCACAATTTCCACTTTATCAAACTGGTGCAAACGGTTCAATCCACGAACATCTTTTCCATAAGAACCTGCCTCACGGCGAAAACAAGGCGTATAACCAGTCATTTTTATAGAGAAATCACCAGAAGGTAAAATCACATCGCGGTAAATATTTGTCAAAGGAACTTCTGCAGTTGGAATCATGTAAAAATCATCCGCAGGCATGTAATACATCTGTCCTTCTTTATCTGGCAATTGCCCTGTTCCAATTCCGCTTGCTTCATTCACCATCAATGGAGCTTGAATTTCTTCATACCCCGCTTTTGATGCTTCTTCCAAAAAGAAAGAAATTAATGCGCGTTGCAATTTTGCTCCTTTTCCCCTGTAAAATGGGAAACCAGCACCTGTAACTTTCACACCAAGTTCAAAGTCAATTAAATCGTATTTTTTCGCCAAATCCCAATGTGGAAACGGTTGAAAATCAAAATTAGGTGTTGAACCGAATTCGTAAACAGTTTCATTGTCATTTGCATCGCGACCGGCAACTACTTGTTCATTTGGCACGTTTGGAAGCGTATAAAGCAACTTGGTTATCTCTGCTTCAAGGCTATCAACTTTTGTTTTTAAATTCGCTTCATTCGCTTTTAATTCCGTTGTTTTTTCTTTCAGCGCATTGGCTTCGGTAGTTTGCCCAGACTTAAAATAATCTCCAATTTTTCTTGCGATTTGATTTAATTCTGCTGAAATACCATCCATTTCAGTTTTAAAACTTCGCCATTCAGCATCGAGTTTTATGACACTTTCCAATGTTTCTTCTGCTTGAATGTGGCGTTTTTGAAGGCCTTTGATTATCGTTTCTTTGTCGGTGCGAATGCGTTGAATTTCTAACATAATGTTATTGCTTGTAATGACTGCAAATTTAATGAAAAGTTGTGCAGGTTATAAAAAGTATTTTTTAATTTCATACCAAAATAATCAACCATGAAAAAACTATTTTATTTATTAACTGCGACATTTACTTTTTTACAAGTCTCGGCAACGGAATTAAACTACAAATGGAAAGCGAACACAGCATATAACTTTAATGCGACGGTAGTAGACAATATTTCAACTTCTACAATGGGAATGAACATCAATGAAAAATATACGACTACCATCGATTTTACTTTATTTATTCAATCTGTTCAACCCAATGGAAACGCAACAGGAAGAATGTATGTTACGAATTTTAATGTGAAAAATAGCACCGGAGTTTCAGTTGCGTCACTACTAAATTTACCGAAAGATGCTGTGAAAAGCGAAATTCAAGTAGACAAAAAAGGAAATTTTACGTTTTTGAAAAAAGTTTATTTGGTAACTACCCCAACATCAAATGTATTGGTTTATGCAAACGCAGATGAGAATAGTGCGAGTGCAGGAATGCAAGTCGGTGAGGAAAAAGTAGATGCTTATGCGGAGTTTGATCCAAAAACTGGAAAGTTAAAAGCAGGGTATTCCGTTACAACGATTAAAACACCAAAAAAAGTAAGTGTAAACGAAAACGAGGAAAGCGATGAAATTGACATTTTTCCATATGACTTTTTAAGTTGCATGGCTGTTCCGGAAGGAAATTTAAATGTAAATGATCATTTTGAAGTGAAAGCCGGAATGTATACTGTTGATGGAACCGTAAAATCAGCTACAAGTCCCTTAATGGTGATTGAAGAAAATATTTCAACGGATAAAAATGCGGACATGTTTCAGGGTGCTGCGAACGGTCAATCTGGAGATGGAACTCAGCAATTCAATATGGAAGGGTTTGGTGGTGAATCACAAATGGAATTAACACAAGAAGATCAAGAAGCAATGGCTATGACCAAGGCTGCTTCTCCAAACATGGATGGAAAATTGACAACCTCGTTTGATTATGTAAATGGTATGTTTTCAAGTATTAAAGGAAATATCAATACGGCAATTGATATGATGGGTGTCACTACAAAAGTAAATTCAGTCATTGAAATGAAGAAAAAATAGAATTAATATAAATGTTAATTGGTGGTTTAATTCCAGCATAACATTTAAAAAATCCTTAAAAGTTCTCCGTAATACAGCGTTTTTTGGGTTTTGGTTTCCATGTAAAGCTGAGAAACCTCAATGGTTTTATTTGGAAAGTATAGTTCTGCTAATTCTTTTATGAGCGTCCCATCAACTGTTGGAGAATAGGTATTCATTATTAAAAAGCCATTTTCATCTAAAACTTCGGCTGCAGCTCCAAGAAGTGCATCAATTTGATCTTCCAATTTCCACTTTTCACCTTTGGCACCAAGACCCCAAGCAGGAGGATCCATCAATATGCCTTTAAAAGTTCGTTCTCGTTTGGCTTCTCGTTGAATGAATTTTAAAGCATCTTCATGCACCCAGCGGATATTTAATAGTTTGCTTAACTCCATGTTTTCTTTTGCCCAGCCAATCATTGATTTTACTGAATCCACATGAAACGTGTCGGCACCTCTGTTTCTGGCAACGCAGGATGCTGCCCCCGTGTAAGCGAATAAATTCAAGAAACGATCATCTGTCCCCAATTTTTCATCCAAGTATTCCCAGTTAGTCTGCTGTTCAGGAAACAATCCCAAATGTTTGAAGGAAGTTAATTCGATGTTGAATTTAAGTCGTTTGTAGGAAATAGTCCATTTTGCAGGAACGTCTTTTTTTAGTGTTTTCCACTTTCCTTGTTGATTTTTTCCTTCAACAAATTCCCAGTGTGCCATGGTTTTCCATTCGGTAAAAGGCAATCCGCTATGAAAGTATGCTTGAACTTCCGGACGAATGGTTATAACCTTCCCCCAACGTTCAAGTTTTTTTCCTCCTCCGGCATCTATCAGCTCATAATCATCCCAACCGGTAGAAAAAATGCGTGGTAAATTAGACATCGATTAACGCATTTTAGGCATTTTCTTTCTTCCGCCCATCATTTGAGCCATACGCATTTGATTTTTGGAAGGCGCCATTTGCAATTGTTGTTGCATCATTTTTATTTGATCTTTCAACATGCCATTTTTATCCATCTTTTTTGATTCTGCCAACAAAGAAACCGCTTCGTTTTTTCTTCCTGTTTGAGCGCAAATTCCGGCTAAATGCATTCTAGCTACTGCGTTATCCTCCGGTTGACGCAATCCAAGTTCAAGTGCTTTTCGCAACATTTGTTCACTTTTTGCAAAGCCCATTTCTTGCGAACCCATCACTGCTTTTAGAAACAGAATGTAAGCATGTTGTTTTTTAGGTAAAAACTGCGGATGAGTTATGCGGTCAATGTATTTCTTTGCTTTATCCGTATTACCTACACGCATCTGATTCAATGCAAGAATCATGTTTTCATTTCTGAAAAACGATAAAACGATAATTGCTGTTATAAAAAGGAAAGTTATTCCCCATCCCCAATGTCCGGTTGCAAAAAGCCAGACATTAAACCCAAAAGATGATACCGCTAATGCGATTCGAATGATAAAACCTGTCATATATCTTAGTTTAGAATGTAGAATTTAAAATAATCCCAATTCTACATTGTTCATTTTACATTTATTAAATAGTTGCAATACACTTTAACTCAATCGCAATAGGAGTTGGTAATGCGTTGATCTCGCAAGTTGTTCGACAAGGCAAATTGTCTTTAAAATATTCAGCATAAATGCGATTGTAAGTATGAAAATCACGTTTCATATTTACCAAAAAAACAGTTACATCTACCAATTGATCCCAGTTTGAACCAGATTCTTCAAGGATGATTCGAACATTGTCAAAAACACTTCTGCATTGAGCTTCAAAGTCAAATTCAATAAAATTTCCGTTTTTATCCAATTTTAGACCAGGCACTGCAGAATCTGAATCATCTGAACCTGCAACACGTGGTCCAACACCGGAAAGAAATAATAAATTTCCAACGCGTCTTGCATGTGGGTACAATCCTACAGGCTTTGGGGCTTTATTGGTAGAAATTCTTTCTTGACTTGACATATTCGTTAATTTGTGTGCAAAGATAATAGAATCTAAAGGAAAAATTGCGGTTTCAATCGCTTCAATTGGGTAAATTTGGATTTATCCTTAACTTCGCACAGATGAGTGACTTTTCCAAAGACATAGAAATAAGTGTTGTTATACCAACTTTTAACGAAGAAGGCAATGTGGACGTATTGTATCATCAGTTGAGAGAAGTACTTGAAGGTAAGGGAATAAATGCTTTTGAAATCATCTATGTAAATGATGGAAGTTCGGATGCTTCCTTGGAAAAAGTAAAGTATTTGAATTCAATTGATAACCGTGTGAAATTCATTCATTTCAGTAGAAATTTCGGTCATCAGAATGCTTTAAAAGCCGGATTGGATCACGCGAATGGAAATGCGGTCATTAGTATGGACGGAGATATGCAACATCCACCATCATTGATTCCGGAAATGATTGAAAAATGGAGGGCAGGAAATGCTGTAGTTTACACAATACGTAAAGACACGAAAGATCTGCCACCTTTAAAAAAAACGACTTCCAAATTATTTTACAAGTTGGTAAATTCAATTGCCGACACCAAAGTGGAAGAAGGAACTGCTGATTTTCGGTTGTTGGATCGCAAAGTTGTCGATGTCATCAAATCGTATAATGAGTCGAATTTATTCATTCGTGGATTGATTCCAAGTCTTGGTTTCAAGCAAATTGGAATTCCTTATGTTCCCAACGAACGTTTTTCTGGAACCACGAAATACTCGTTTTCGAAAATGGTCAAATTTGCCTTGACAGGCATTACCTCTTCAAGTGCAAAACCGTTGTATTTTTCCATTTATTTGGGATTATTTTTTGCAGCAATAGCCTTTCTTTATGCAATCTATGCAATCTATGTTTCAATATTTACTGATGAAGCCATTCAGGGTTGGACGTCAATTATCGCCTCAATTTTATTTATTGGTGGAGTTCAGTTAATCATGATTGGAATTATAGGAATTTATCTTGGGAAACTGTTCACACAAAGTAAGAATCGTCCGAATTATATCATAGAGGATAAAAACACATAGCCATCGCATGAAATTTTATGCTGCATTTCAAAATTTGAATCTCTTCACGAAGTCATTTTTGTTATTAATCATTTTGTTTTTTCTCTATGGACTAGGAATTCATTTTTTTGATGGTATCATGCCCATTCATGAATGGAGAAAAACAGATTCTTTATCAATTACATGGAATTATTCGAACGGGGCATCGTTTTTATACCCGAAAACTAATTTTATTTCAAATGCCGGAAATCGCAATGCCGCTGCTGAGTTTCCAATTGTTTATTACATCATTGGGAAAATTTGGAGTGTCTTTGGGCAACATGAATGGATTGCGAAGCTAATTTCTTTTTTAACGTTGTTTAGCGCCATCGCTTTATTTAGCAACGTAGTACAACATTTTTATCAAAATCAACGAAAAACGCTTTTGTTTGTTGGAGTAATTTTTAGTTCTCCGGTGTTAATTTATTATTCGGATACACTCTTACCAAATGTTTACTCATTCGCTTTTTTGCTTTATACAGGATACTTTCTTTTTCGCTTTTTGATTGATCAAAAATTTTCCAGTCTGATTTTTTTCACAGTATTTTTATCTTTAGCTGTTATGGTCAAAGTGACAGTATTAATCGCTGTTTTAACATTTGCCGGAGCTGCTTTCTGTTATTATTTCTTTCATAAACGGAATTTATTTTCGAAACACCTGAAATCGTTTTTAACTCTGTTTGTTTCATTGGTTTTGGCTTTTTTATTTACGTATTTATGGTTTTCTTATGCCATACGATTCAATGAAAAATACCACTCCATACTGTTCTCAACCACCATTCGACCCATTTGGGAAGTTGATGCACAGCGCAGAAAAGAAATTTGGGACATTATTTGGAAATATCAATTGAACATGCTTTACCATTTTTTGATACTAATTCCATCTGTTTTATTTGTGTTTTATTTAATTGTTCGGAAAAAAATTTCTCCATTTTTTGTTTGGGCTATTGTCATCGGATTCATTGGGTTATTTGCTTATTTCATCCTTTGGTTTTGGGTTTTTGATGTGCATGATTACTATTTAATTGAAGCATTATTTTTTCCGTTAATCTTTCTATTTATCACAGTTAAATACTCCGATGAAATTTTAAGTCGATTTACAAAAACGCGCCGTGTAGTAAGCATTCTTTTTATTTTAACACTTGTATTACAAGCAGTATCCTATACACAAATTGCTTTCGGAAAAGACAACATAATTACCAAGAACACCTTTTTCGTGAGTCAATTTGTAAAAGGAAATTGGGGTTATTTCCATTGGTATCATGCAGAACATTTGAAAAAATTACAGGAACAAGCAAGTGATATCCAAAAAATAATAAACAAGGAAGACACTGTTTTATGTATCAGTGATCCTTCGCCAAATATTCAATTGTATACCATTAAACGAATTGGTTTCACTTCCCAGAATTTTTTTGATGGTGGCGATGTAAAATCAAGAATTAGCGAGTTTGTGGTAGATAAAGGCGCGGATTACATGCTTGTGATAGGTCCAGAGGTACAGGATTCAGCAGTCTTGTTTTTTTCACAATTTAAATTGTATTCTAAAAATAACATCAAAGTGTACGATTTGAAGCCTTATAAAACAAAATTTTCATATAAATAATAAGGATGAAATGGTTCGGTAAATACCTTCCTTCTATTGTGGTTCTTTTGCTGACGTTCCTCTTTTTAAATATTTTACTTCCTGATTTAATTTATCATCCCGGAGAAATTTTGTTGGCAAAATCAGGTGATGGTTTGAAAAGCTATTATGTGATTAATTACCATTTAAATTACGATAATTCTTTTCTACATTTTTCCGGAATGAATTATCCATATGGTGACAATTATTTGTTTTCTGATGGATTTCCGGCAATTACTTTTTTCATTCAGACTCTTCCGTTTCTCAAACCTTTTGCATTCCAAATTATTCATGGAAGCATCCTGCTGAGTTTGTTAATTACCCCCTTAATTGTTTTTTTAATTCTAAGAAAATACAAGGTGCGTGTTTGGTTTGCAATAATTGGTGCATTGGCTTTGTTTTCCTTGCAACCACAATTTCCCAGATTATTTGGACATTTAAGCTTATCCTATTCATGCTTTTTCCCACTTGCTTGGTATTTACTTCTTCGCTTTAATGAAAGTCTGAATAAATGGTTGTGGACCGGAATAATTTTCTTTAATTCCTTGTTTTGGTTTTTTATTCATGGTTATTTGGGATTTATGATAGCCTTGTATTATCTGACTTATTTTGTGATTAAATCCTTGAAAAGAGAACAAATAATCAGAAAATCCATTCCCGTTTTCATCTTTACTTTTTTACCATTATTATTTTTCTTTTTATTTTCAAAGTACAGCGATAACATCAAAGACCGACCAGAAAATCCCTTTGGATTTTTTGACTATCAGGCGCATTGGAAAAGTATTTTCTTGCCAAATTCAGGGTTTTTGCATGATAAATTGGCATTGTTCATCAATTTTGAAAAAGTAACATGGGAAGGCTCTGCTTATATTGGAACAACCACCTTGCTTGTCCTTTTCTTTTTGTTCACACTGTCGGTTGCGAAGAGAATAAACAGAAAATCGAATTTACTTATTTTACCTATTCCGTCTGACCTAATTGTTGCATTCTTTTCAGGAAGTGCCATCTTGATTTATGCGTTTGGATTTCCATTTAATCAAATTCCTGATTTACTAAAATTTTTAGCCCCGATTAAGCAATTTAGAGCACTTGGCCGTTTTTCATGGCCGTTTTACTATGTATCTGGAATTCTGGCTGTTGTTACTATAAATCAATTGATGAGTTGGTTTGCTGTTTCAAAAACCAAGCAAGTTATTTCAGTAGTTTTAGTTGTTCTGGTATGTTCCTTATACTTTTTTGATTCTTATTCATTTCTTCATTACATTTCAAAATCATCCGGAAAAGAACAAATGGGTCGCAATGTTTTTTCTCCTAAAGAATTAACACAAGAAGAAAAAGATTTAATTGAATACATAGAAAAAAATAAGTCGCAGTACCAAGCAATTTTGCCCTTGCCTTGGTTTCACATAGGTTCTGAAATGTATGGCAAAGAACCCTCGGAAAAAACCCTTTGGAATTCATTCATCTTATCCTCTCATACCGGAATGCCAATTTATGCGATGTTGATGGGGAGAACGAGTATTTCTCAAACGGAAGCCTATTTTAGAAGTTTTGCTCCGAGAGAGTGGCATAAAAAGCAAAGTAATTTGTTTAACAAAAAAGATTTTTTAATCTGGTTTAATGGTGATGCACTTTATTTAGAAGACGAACAAATTGTTTACGACAATTCGAAATTGGTTTATAAAAATAGCCTTGGAGAACTCAGAAGTATATCACAAAAGAACTTTTTTGGAGCGGAAAAAAAAGAAAATGTTGATAAGAAAAACCCTGTGTTTCATGAAAATTTTTCCAACAAACAGAAATGGAGAGTAAACAGTAATAATGGCAGATACCGTGGTCGCATTCAAGATTTCAATATTATTGCCAAACTAGATTCAACAGTTTTAAAACCCAATCAGCGTTACGAAGTGGAATTTGAATACTTCTGGGCAGGTGAAAAATCCCTCAATAACGTTTTAATTATGGAACATATCAATTCTAAAAACGAAGTTTTGTGGTTTTATAGTCGACCTATATGCTCTTTTCCGATTCAATTAAAAAACAAGGTATTAGTGAAAGCAATCATTCAAACACAAGCTACTCATTGCAAGTACAATATTTTTCTAAATGCCCGTGCTGATGAGGTGGAGTTTGAGGTTGATAATTTATTTGTAAGACCTTTGTAGGAAAATCTTTCCAAAAAAAAAAGCGTTAGCATTGGTTTTATTAAATTCTGTACGTATTTTTAATTTATATTTTATACGTATGAATACAAAGTTGACACTTTCGTTGGAGAAAGAAATAATTGAACAAGCCAAACAATTTGCAAAGGAACACGGAAAAAGCCTATCACAATTAATTGAGAATTATTTACTCTCATTAATTCAAAACGATACTAATCAGATACTTAAAGAACCGTCTGTACTTTATGAATTGAAGGGTAGTTTTAAAGAAAATAAAACGGAGAGTGATTCGGAAGTATTGGAAAAGGCATTGAAAACCAAATACTTGAAAAAATGAAGCGCATTCTATTTGACACAGATATAATTCTAGATTTTTTATTTAATCGTGAACCATATGCAGAAGATACGCTACGTTTACTCCTTTTGTGTGAGAAAAAGCAACTTTTAGGTTTTGTAACACCGGTAATTATTTCAAATACCTATTACATTTTAAGACAACAGGCATCTCATGAAATCGTTCTAGAAAAACTAAAAATGTTATTGTCGATACTTAAGGTCTTAACTATGAATAATGAAGTGGTTCACTTGGCATTAAACTCCAGATTCAAAGACTTTGAAGATGCACTTCAATACTACTCAGCAATTAAAAGCGAAAAAATAGATTCAATTTTAACTAGAAACACAAAAGATTTTAAAGAAGCAAAACTACCAGTATTTACTCCAAAAGAATTTTTACAAACAATTTAAATTTTACAAACAAAAAAGCGTGTCGGTAAAACCAACACGCTTATATAAATAATGTCTTAAAAAATCTTACTCAGAATCTTTGTCTTCAAAAATTCTTTTAGGTCGAAGTTGTTCGAACAAACCTAATGTAATCCAATAAGGTAGAATGAATCCCATTAAAAAAAGTAACATCCAAAAGGCCATCCCGCCAATTAAAAGAAATAATACAATACCAAAAGTGCTCATCTTCTATTATTTTTGTGAAAGATTTCGTTGTAAAATTAAAAATTAAAAACAAATAAAAAAGAAAAAATGGAATTTAGAATTGAAAAAGACACAATGGGAGAGGTAAAAGTACCTGCAAATCGTTATTGGGGAGCACAAACAGAGCGTTCAAGAAACAACTTTAAAATTGGTCCGGAAGGTTCTATGCCAATCGAAGTGATTCATGCATTCGCTTATTTGAAAAAAGCTGCAGCACATGCAAATTGTGAATTGGGTGTTCTTCCAATTGAAAAAAGAGACTTGATTTCAAAAGTTTGTGATGAAATTCTAACTGGTCAACACGATTCAGAATTTCCATTGGTGATTTGGCAAACAGGTTCTGGTACACAATCCAATATGAACTGCAATGAAGTAATTGCAAATCGTGGCCATGTAGTGAATGGAGGAAATTTGCTTGACGAACAAAAAGTGTTGAATCCTAATGATGATGTAAATAAATCTCAATCATCAAACGATACATACCCGACGGCTATGCACATTGCAGCTTACAAAAAGTCAGTAGAAACAACCATTCCGGGGATGTTGCATTTGAGAGAAGTTCTTCAAAAGAAAGTGGAGCAATTCAAAGATGTTGTGAAAACTGGAAGAACCCATTTTATGGATGCCACTCCATTGACATTGGGTCAAGAATTTAGTGGATACGTGGCTCAAATAGATAATTCTATTCGTGCAATTAATAATGCTTTGGTTGCAGTTTCTGAACTTGCATTAGGTGGAACTGCTGTTGGAACAGGTTTGAACACGCCAAAAGGATATGATGTCTTGGTAGCTAAAAAAATCGCTGAATTTACAGGTTTGCCATTCATTACTGCAAAGAATAAATTTGAAGCATTGGCAGCACATGATGCAATGGTTGAATTGTCTGGAGCATTGAAAAGATCATCTGTTGCATTGATGAAAATTGCCAATGATATCCGTATGTTATCCTCCGGCCCTCGTTGTGGAATTGGAGAAATTATTATCCCAGATAACGAACCGGGTTCTTCTATCATGCCTGGAAAAGTTAATCCAACGCAACCAGAAGCATTGACAATGGTTTGTGCACAAGTAATGGGGAACGATATGGCGGTAGCTGTTGCAGGATCAAATGGACATTTCGAATTGAATGTTTTCAAACCCGTAATTGCATATAATGTTTTGCAATCAGCAAGATTAATTGGTGATGCTTGTGTTTCTTTCGCAGACAACTGTGCGGTTGGAATTGAAGCAAATTTACCAATGGTAAAACAACATTTAGATAATTCGTTGATGTTGGTAACAGCATTAAACACAAAAATCGGTTACTACAAAGCTGCCGAAATTGCAAAGTATGCTCATAAAAATGGAACAACTTTGAAAGACGCTGCAGTAGGACTTGGTCACGTTACACCAGAAGAATACGATTTATACGTTGATCCTTCTAAAATGATTGGTTCGTTAGCTTAGAAAATAAAAACCATTACTAATGATTAAGGCGATTGGTTTTCCGGTCGCCTATTTTATTCATTTTTTCGCTCACTGAATCGTTTGAAAAATACAGAGTTTAAAAATACAATTCCTCAGACTGAAGGAATCAAATATGCTGGTTCCAAGTTGAAATTGCTTCCTTATATAACTCGAATTGTTTCTGACCTACCTGTAAAATCTATCTTGGATGGTTTTAGTGGTTCAACGCGGGTGAGTCAGGCATTTGCTCAACTAGGTTATCAGACGACTGCCAATGATTTTTCTATTTGGTCGGAGACAATGGCGAAAGCTTATTTATTAAACAAAGAAAATCCAAACTACTATCAAAAAATTATCGATCACCTCAACGGGTTGAACGGATATGAAGGATGGTTTTCAAAAAACTATGGAGGTAAATCAGATGAGTATAAAAAACCATTTCAACTGAAAAATACCCGGAAATTGGATGCCATTCGTGATGAAATCGACCAAATGAGGTTGAATGAAATTGAAAAATCTGTCGCCCTGACGAGCCTCATGCTCGCTCTTGATTCGGTTGATAGTACCATGGGACATTTTGTTGCTTATTTGTCTGAGTGGTCGCCGAGGTCGTTTAAAGAATTGCATTTAAAAGTCCCACGATTATTCATCAATCAAAATGAAAATAGCGTTTTTAGAGGCGATGTTTTTGATGCTATTCACGGACAAAAATTCGACCTAGCTTATTTTGATCCACCGTATGGTTCAAACAACGAAAAAATGCCCCCAAGTAGAGTCCGGTACAATTCCTATTATCACATTTGGAAATCGGTTGTTTTAAATGATAAACCTGATTTATTTGGAAAGGCAAATCGTAGAGAAGATTCAAGAGATCAGTATGCCACTTCTGTTTTTGAAGAATACCGGAAAGACGAACAAGGTAACTTCATTGCAATGCAGGCAATTCGTAAATTAATCAATGAAACAAATGCCCGTTATATTTTACTTTCATACAGTTCCGGTGGAAGGGCAACAAAAGAAGAATTGTACGACATTCTGAATACTGGAGGTAGACTCATTCGCGCAGAAGAAATTGATTACAAAAAAAATGTCATGGGAAGCATGCGCTGGACCAATGAATGGGTTAACAGCGATGGGAAATACCTAGAATATTTGTTTTTGATGGAAAAAAACTGATATCTACAATTCTTTTATTTCTCCTTCGGAAACTTTTAAAACCCTTCCCGGAAATTTCTGAACCATCTGCATGTCATGTGTTGCCATTAAAATAGCCGTATTTTCCTCTTTGGCTACGGCTATTAAAAGGTGCATAATTTCTTCCGAGGTTTCTGGATCAAGGTTTCCAGTTGGCTCATCTGCCAAGATTAATTCCGGCTTATTTAAAAGCGCACGTGCAATGGAAACACGTTGTTGTTCACCTCCTGATAAAGTGTGAGGAAGAGAATTTGCTTTTTGTTCAACTCCTACTAATTGAAGACAACTCAATGCTCTTTTATGTATAAGTTCTTTGTCTTTCCAACCAGTTGCTCCGAGCACAAAATAAAGATTCTGAATTACAGTTCGGTCCATTAAAAGTTGAAAATCTTGAAAAACGATACCGATTTTTCTTCTTAAAAATGGAACTTCTTTTTTTGTAATTCTTCGGAGATTGTAGCCGGAAACCATTCCTTCTCCATCTTTCAAGGGCAGTTCACCGTAAATCGTTTTAAGCAAACTACTTTTTCCGCTTCCGGTTTTTCCGATGAGGTAAGCAAATTGCGTAGCTTCAAGATCAAGCCATACATTTTTTAAGATCAACTTTTCTTGCTGAAAGATTTGAGCATTGGAAAGGGTAATTACTTTTGACACAGACTTTTTTTTAACAAATTTCATTATTCAGATGTAACACATTGAGTAGTTATGCTTTTTTATCTTAACAAAGTCAGGTTTAAAACTTTTGACAGGGTAGAAAAACTCCCCGTACCTCCTTTTTAATTTTACAGTCGATAAATTATGTTGAGATACTTATTTCTATTTGTTTCGTTGTTGCCAGCATTGCTTTTTGCTCAGCAAACTGAAAAGTACGCCGGAGACTATGTGAATTTCTACCGAGCGGAAGAATTATTTGAAAAAGCACAATATAGCGCTGCTCGAAAGGAATTTCGTGATTTTATTGATGTGAATAAAAATGAAAATGACCCTCTTCATGTAAAAGCGCTTTATTATGAAGGAATTTCTGCTTTGGAATTATTCAACAACGATGCGATTCCGCTTTTGGAGTCATTCAACAAAAAATATCCTGAAAACATTTATCGCTATCAGATTGGTTTTCGTATCGGAAAATACTTTTTTCAAAAAGAGGATTTTGAAGGCTCTCAACTTTGGTTTCAAAAAGTTCCGGTAAAAGAATTGGATTCAACTCAACGGGATGAATTTTTGTTTAAGCTTGGCTATTCATCCATGCAAAATGGGGACAAGGAAACTGCCTATAATTCCTTCAGGGATTCCAAAGATGGAACAAGTCAGTATGCGTCACCAAGTTTGTATTTTTATTCGCATTTGAGTTATTTGAAAAACTCATTGCAAGTGGCATTGGACGGATTTTTAAAATTGAGAAAAGATTCTACCTTTTGCGGTGTTGTTCCTTATTACATTGTTCAGATTTATCACAAGCAGGAACGCTATGATGAGGTTGTGAATTTTGCGCCTACCGTGTTGAGTTGTTCGATAGTAAACAATGAATCAGACATTCAGCATATCATTGGAAATGCCCATTATAAATTAGGGAATTACGCTCAAGCCATTCCTTTTTTAGAGCAATATCAAACCAAAACAAAGCCTTCTCGAGATGATGCTTATGAACTTGGCTACGCTTATTATTACACGAAAAATTATGAAAAAGCAATCCGTTCTTTGGATAAAGTAACTAGGTCAGATGACAGCTTGGCTCAAATTGCCATGTATCAGATTGCCGAAAGTTACCTCAAACTGGAAAAATTACTTCCGGCTAGAAGTGCTTTTGAAAGAGCGTCCGAAATGACAAAACTTCCGGAGATTCAGGAAGATGCACTTTATAATTTTGCTGTAATTTCCTTTAAAGTAGACATCAATCCTTACGATGAATCAGTTAGAGCATTTGAGAATTATTTAAATAAATACCCAAATTCAAAAAGGAAAACGGATGTTTATCAATACTTAGTGAATGTTTACACTTCAACGAGCAATTTTGCAAAGGCCTTGGAATCATTGGATAAATTACCTTCAAAAGACGCTCGTTTAAAACGTGTTTACCAAACTGTAGCCTTTAATTATGGAGTAGAATTGTTCCAGAAAAATAATTTAAAGGAGGCAATGGATGCATTTAAATTAGTTGATCGTTATCCGATGGATCCACAAATGGTCGCTTTATCGAAGTATTGGATTGGTGATATTTATTACAGAACCAATGACATGACAAATGCAATAGAAACGTATCGTGAATTTTTAGGTTCACCAGCCTCTAATTCCTTGGCTGAGAAAGTGGATGCTTATTACAACATGGGTTATGCACATTTGAATAAACAAGAGATAGAAGAAGCCGTTAAAATTTTTAGAATTTACTTACAATCTGAGCCAAAAAATGCCGAAAAGAAATTGGATGCTTGTTTCAGAGTTGCTGATGGTTATTATACGACGGATAAGAACGATTTGGCGATTCAATATTATTCAGAAGCTTTAAAAATGAATACGCCTTTAAATGACAAAGCGCTGTATTACTTGGCAAAATCCTATGGTTATAACAATCAGCGCGAAGAAAATATTAAAAGTTTGAACGATTTAGTAACGAAATATAAAAAATCAAAATACTTAATGAATGCCACCTATGATTTAGGTCGTGCCTATGTGGAAACAGCCAATTACGACGAAGCATTAAAAACATTCAAACAGTTCATCGTTGACTTTCCACGTTCCACTTATTTGATTGATGCTCGTCTGGAAATTGCCGATTTGTATTACAAGAAATGGGATTACAACCAAGCAGAATTGGAATACATTAAAATACTGAATGAATTTGAAAATGTAAGAGAAATTTGTGAGGAATCCGTAAAAGGACTGATGGATGTTTATACAGCAAAAAAACAGCCTGAAAAAGCGTCTGATCTTGCCGATAGATATGCTTGTGCTAATATTTCTGCAGATGAAAAAGAAAATTTATTCTACTCACCAGCTTTCCAAAGTTATATGGATAGTTCGTACAACGAGGCAATTACAAAATTCGAAACCTATTTGACGCGTTTTCCTGCAGGTCGTTTTGTAAATGAAACTTATTACTTCTTGGGAAACAGTTATTTCAAGATGAAAGATACTGTTAAGGCTGTTCAGAATTTTGAAAAATACCTTGAAACACCAGTGACAAATTTTTCTGAGTCAGCGGCAGCAAGAACAGCAGCGTACTATTATAACCACAAGAATTACCAGCAAGCTTTGAAATATTACGATAGGTATGATCAGCTTGCTTCTAAACCTGCGAATGTCTTTAATGCACGCTTGGGGGTAATGCGTTGCTCTTATTTAACGGAAGACTTCAATAAATCAGCGGCATACGCGAAGTTTATTATGGAGACACCTTCTTTGAATCCGCAACAGAAAATTGAAGCAGAATACTCCAAAGGAATGTCAAACTTTAAACTCAATTCTTTTGCAGAAGCAATACCTTCATTGGAATGGCTAGTTAAAAACACAACAACGGCAATGGGTTCTGAAGCAAAATACACCTTGGCCGAAATCCATTTCAAGCAAGCTCAATACGGACAGGCAGAAACAGAAATAAAAGCATTGATAAAAATGAAGCCAAGCTACAATTATTGGGTAGCGAAAGGTTTAATTCTTCAAGCGCGGATCCATATTTTGAATGATGATTTATTCCAGGCAGAACAGACTTTGAAATCTGTTATTGATTTTTATCCGGACCAGAACGATGGCGTATTATCTGAAGCAAATGATTTGTGGGATGAATTGATGCAATTGAAAAATCCTCCATCGATAGAAGAACCGGAGCCGGAAAAGAAAATTGAAATTAACGGTGAATAGAATGAAGAAGCTATTGTTTATTTGTGGGTTGATTCTTAATACTTTGTTCCTGAGTGCACAGAACGACGGTTTTGTTGTTTTCGGAAAAGGAAGTCGGGAAGTTGAACCAGCAACACGTATTTTAGAATCACCTAAAATTATTGATACCATCAAGCCAACTACAGTTCCTTCTTACCCCATGTTAGTATATCGCCAGCCGACTAAAATCACCTTGGATACCATTGAAGCGGCGACCGTTGAAACTACTGAAAAGTTAAAACCGCTTTATCCGTTTTATGCCAAATTAGGAATTGGTTCTACGATCATGCCACTTGGTGAACTATATTTTAATTCAACGCGTTCAAGAAGTTATGTTTACGGAATGAGTGCTAAACACATCAGTTCTTTTGGAGATGTGAAAAACAGAGAAAAAATAACCTATGCTCCGGCACAATTTGACAGAACAGATGTCAACGTTTTTGGGAAAATAACAGAAAGCAACTATAATCTTTTAGGAAGCTTGCATTACAAAAACAATGGATTTCACTACTATGGAATTCCTGTTGATACCGTTTCTGCAGATTCAATTGCTCAAAGGATTCAACAGGTTGGTGGTGATTTTGAATACATTGCAAATCGTGGCGATTCATCTGCATTTAATTTCTCATTGGGAACAGGATACAACTACTTGACCACCAAAAAACCAATCATTGATACCCTTTCCGATTGGAAAACACAAGAAAATAATTTTTATTTTAAGACTAAAGGTTGGTATACATATAATACAGAAACGTTTTACGCAAATTTAGGCGTAAGATACAATGGCTATAAATATGGTATCACTGACTCAGTATTAACTCCTATTGATTCTGGATTAGTTAACAATAATACAATAATTGATTTTCATCCGGGAGTGCTGACACAAAAATTGAATAACAAACTTAAAGTGGAGATTGGTGTTGCCTTGGCAATTGATATACAACAAAAAGCAAAGGCGTATGTCTACCCACAAGCAGAGTTAAAATATTCTATGTTCAACGATATTTTTATTCCTTTTGTTGGTGTACGTGGCGGCTTGAAACAAAATTCTTTCAGGAATTTGTCAGGTGAAAACCAATACATGTTAACGAACGTTCAAATTAAAAACGAGCACAATCCATATAATATCTTTGCGGGATTCAAAGGAACAATGAGTAAACGATTGAGTTTTAACGTCAATGCAAGTTTTGCAAAAGTGATGAATAAAGCGCTTTTCGTCACCGATACGTTGTATTCAAAAGGAAATAAATTCAATGTGATTTATGACACTATGAACATCACACAGCTGGAGGCATCTTTGTCTTACCAGATGAACGAAAAACTTAAAATTGATGGAATTGGGCGATTTTATTCGTTTGAAGCAAAAAATCAGGCCTTTGCGTGGAACTTACCTCAATTGCAATTTGTGGTGCGTGGAGCGTATAACTTGTACGATAAATTCTTGGTAAATATTGATGCTAATTTAGAATCCGGAAGAAAAGCATTGGTTTATGGTCCCGGAAAAGAAATTCAAAAAGAAAACGGACAATACTATCAGTCACTTGGATTTATTGCAGATATCAACTTAGGGTTGGAATACCGTTACAATAAACGAATTTCTGCATTTCTGCAATGCAACAATTTAGCCAGTCAGCGTTACTATCGTTGGTACAACTACCCAGTTCAGCCAATTCAGGTAATGGGTGGAATCACCGCAAGATTCTAAATGCTATGTTTCAAACAGAAGCCATTTTTCTTCGCAAGAAAGGTCGTCCAGAGGATGCGTTTGAATTAAAATCAACTCAATTAAATGAACTTCAAGAAGATGAAGTTTTAATCGAAAGTGAAGCATTTGGATTAAATTATGCTGATGTCATGGCTCGCAACGGTCTTTATCGCGAAGCGCCTACAATGCCTTGTGTGATTGGTTATGAATTGGTAGGAAAAATAGTTCAGCTCGGAACAAATGCTAATCCAACCCTTTTGGGAAAGCGAGTGGTGGCTTTTTGTCGTTTTGGAGGATATTCCAAGCATGTGATTACTAAACATTTTGCAGTGGTTGAAATCGATGACATTCCGTCAGAAGAAGCTATGGCATTGTGCACGCAGGCTGTTACCGCTTACTATATGGCTGAAATCTTGGCACCTGTTCGAAAAGGAGATAATGTATTAATTCATGCAGCAGCAGGAGGAGTTGGAAGTATTTTAATTCAACTTTGCAAAAGAAAAGGAGCGAATGTCATTGCAAAAATTGGGAATGACTTAAAGAAAGAGACTGTGCTGAATTTGGGCGCTGACTTTGTAGTGAATTATAATAAATCTGTCTACGAACAAGAAGTTTTGAAAATTCTCAATGGCGACCGTCTCGATGTAAGTTTCAATCCTGTTGCCGGTTCAACAATGAAAAAGGATTTGGCATTACTTGGCTCAGGAGGAAGATTATTCCTTTTTGGCGGCTCAGAAATGGTAGGTGGAAAGTTTGGGCTTTTGTCAACGTTGAATTTTCTTAGAAAAATGGGATTGCTTCTGCCGATTAAGTTTATGATGTTATCAAAGAATATTCTTGGTGTCAATATGCTTAAAATAGCCGATAATCGACCTCAGGTAATTCAACTTTGCTTGCAAGAAGTTGTTTCATTGTACAAATCTGGTGCATTAACAACAGTAAGTGGGGCCATCTTTAATCATAAGGAAATTGCAGAGGCACATGCCTTGTTAGAAAGTGGTAATTCTACAGGAAAAATTACAGTTAAGTGGTAACTTTCAGCTAACAAAATAAATTTAAAATTTTATTTATTCTATTCAGTATATTTGATACATGGTTGAAAAATCAATAATTATTACAGCAGGTGGAATAGGAACAAGAATGGGAACAGATCTTCCTAAACAATTTTTGGTTATCGGAGGCAAACCTGTTTTAATTCATACTCTTGAGCTTTTTTATAAATATGACCCCGAAATTGAAATAATCCTGACTTTACCAAATGAATGGCGTGGCTATTGGGAAACAATTCTCGATAAGTTTTATTGTCGGGTTCCGCATGTAGTAGTTTCCGGTGGAGAAGAACGATACCATTCAATTCAAAATGCGCTTAAAAGATGCTCAGGTCAAATGATTGCAGTTCACGATGGGGTTCGTCCTTTTGTGAGTTTTGAAACTATAAATCGCTGTTTTGAAGCTTTGATTGAAAAAGATGCCGTCGTTCCTGTTTTGAATTTGAAAGAATCGTTACGACAAGTAACAGAAAATGAAACCTTTGCTGTTAACAGAAGTGAATTTAAAATGGTGCATACACCCCAATGCTTTAAAGCTGAAGTATTGCGTAAAGCTTATGACCAACCGTTTCATGAAAAAGTGACTGATGATGCTTGTTTAGTTGAAGAGACTGGAGTGAAAATTACACTTGTTGAAAGTAATGAAGAAAACATTAAATTGACGACACCGTTTGATTTGTTAATTGCTGAAATGATAATTCAAAAAAGTAAAAGATGATTGCGCCGCAAGCTTTAAAACAAGGAGATCTTATTTACATCACTGCTCCCGCAAAATCAATTGATGAACCACCAGTTTTATACGCAAAGCACTTTTTCGAGTCACACGGATATCGCGTTGAAATAAGTAAAAATTGTTTTGGCGAACACAATTATTTTTCTGGAACAGATCAACAAAGGCAGGCAGATTTACAATATGGAATTGATCATCCAGAAGTGAAAGCAATTCTTTGTGCAAGAGGAGGATATGGTTGTGTTCGTATTCTTGACGGAATTCAATGGGCAAATATGCTTCGTGAACCAAAATGGTTGATTGGATTCAGTGACATTACGGTTTTTCACCACCGTTTAAATAATTTAGGGGTGCAATCAATTCACGGGACAATGTCTCTGAATTTCGAAAAAAATTCCCAGGAAACCTTCGAGACGCTCATGAACGCGCTTGAAGGAAATTCATACGAAATTTCATCACCTACGAATGAAAACAACCGAGAAGGAATTTCTTCAGGAAATTTAATTGGAGGAAATTTAAGTATTGTTTACAGTCTGCTTGGCACGAACGACGCCTATAATTTCGAAGATTCAATTCTTTTTTTGGAGGATTTAGCTGAACATTACTATCATTTAGACAGAATGTTTTTCGCTTTGAAAAAAGCAGGAGCACTTGACAAAATTAAAGGTTTAATAATTGGAGGAATGACAGATTTGGAAGATACAACAGTTCCTTTTGGAATGACTTTGGAAGAATTAGTTCTGCAACACTTTCAGTTTAGAAAAATTCCGATTTGCTTTGATTTTCCTGCGGGTCATATTGATGATAATCGTGCTTTAGTATTCGGTAAAATGGTAACTCTTGAAGTAACAAAAGAAGAAATTAAGCTCCTTATTTAAAATGATTTTAAATAAAAACCAAATGACAATTTAATTGTTCTTAAAATTAACTTTGCAAACATTACAAACGAAAAAGTAATTATGAGTAATTCAGCTTTATTAAAATCGTCAATTGCCAAAAAATATTGGATGGCTTTGACAGGACTATTTTTATGCACCTTTTTAGTCGGTCACCTATTGGGTAATTTACAACTGGTAATGAAAACGGGAGAAGAAGGAAGAAGAGCCTTTAATGAATATGCCTATTTCATGGGTCACAATGTATTTATTAAAGTATTGTCCTATGTTACTTACATCTCTATTCTTTTCCATGCGGTAGATGGAATCATGTTGACGGTACAAAACAAAAAGGCAAGACCAGTAAATTACGCCTATTCAAACCCTAGCGCAAATTCTTCATTACCTTCAAGATGGATGGCTGTTTTAGGAACATTGATTTTGGTTTTTATATCAACACACATGGCTAATTTTTGGTGGAAAATGAAGATTAAAGAAGACGTTCCACTTCATACCTACAAAATTGAATCTGAACAACCAATTCCATCACTTGCGGAACAATCTTTTTACTATACGCATGTGCCAACAATTCAGCCGTTACCGAAAGATGAAAACAGTATTAAAGAAAAGGGAACTGAACTTTTTATAAAAGGTTCCAACATTAAGATTGGAGAAGGTTATCGCGATTTACATACGGTTGTTATGCAATTTTTTAGTAAATCGAACAGCTCTTCACTTTTAGGGTTGATCTTTTATACGTTATCAATGTTAGTTCTTGCTTTTCACTTGTGGCATGGATTTGCTTCGGCTTTTCAATCTTTGGGTGTAAATCATGCGAAATGGAATCCTCTCATCAAATGGTTGGGCAGAGGATTTGCTATAATCGTACCTTTGCTTTT
>CANGLG010000018.1 GCA_947454395.1 Flavobacteriales bacterium | reverse complement strand
CTCCTCTTTGGCAAAAAATGGATTTCATAACAGACAATCAGTTTCTACTTTTTAGATTCCCAGGGAAAAGTGGTAAAATTCTTCATTTGTTTCGCGCTGTTTATGTGGGTGGTTTGGTCGTTGCTTTGTCATTGTGTTTTCATGTTTTAGGTTTTGCAAGAGTATTACAAACCTATTTTGAAATGGATGCAACGACTTCAATTGTTATAACAGGAACTGTTTTATGCTTATTTGCACTGAAAAATGTATTCGATTTAAAACTAAAAATGGATGTTTTTCATGCCGTAATTTATTTCTTGAGTTTCTTAGTAATATTATTTTCAGTCTGGAAAGTTGCGAATGGTTGGGACGGCATTTTTACCTTTTTCGAAAAACATCCGAACAAACGACAGTTGTTTCCTGCAAAAACTGATTCAAGTGCTTGGTTCTCAATCCTAATTTTTATGGGTGTACAATGGTGGAGCAGTTATTTGTTTGATGGCGGCGGACCTGAAATGGCACGTTTCACTGCAGTAAAAGGCAAAAAAAATGCAGTATTAGCCGGCTTGTTTCCGATTCTAATTTCTTTGATTTTAAGCTTCTTTCTTTTGGGACACATTTTATTGATTTTAGGTCTACACAACACTAATTCAAATCATGAAATTCAATATGTCGAAAGCGTTTTACAAGTTGTTCCAAAGTCACTTAAAGGTCTAATTCTTTTGGGATTCTTCGGTATGTTTATTTCCACTTCGGAATCACTTTTGAATTGGGGATCTTCCTTTTTAACCATCGATGCTTACAAAGGATACGTGAATCCGAAAGTCAGTGATAATAAAATCCGTTTGATTTCATTTGGAAGTATGGTCTTATTGAGTTTATTGGCTATGTTTTTTGCAATGAAAATTGAAAGTTTACAAAGTTTGGTAAAAATTACATTTTCAATTGCTGCAGGTGTAGCACCAGTTTATATTCTGCGCTGGATTTGGTTTCGCATCAATGCATGGTCGCAACTAAGCGCGATGTTGAGTTCAGCTGTCTTTACATTACTCTATCCATCCTTTCATTCACATTTACCACTTCATGATTTTCCAATGGAAGAATCACGCGTATTAGTAGTTACGATATTAACTTCACTGATTTGGTTATTGGTCACTTTTTTAACACCCAATCAAAGCAATGAAGTTCGTTTAAAAATGATGCCGATTTTGGGAAGTAGAAATACGTTTCTAAATAGATTTATTTTAGCTGTAGGGCTAGGAATAATCTTTTTGTCGATAATCGCTTTGAGCTGGTGGTGGATTTTAAACTGCTAACTTTAATATATTCAATTTTAAAAGATGGGAACAAAAAAATACTTAGAATTAATCAAAAAGTACAAAGCTCCTTCGAAGGAAAATATTGAAATATTTATTCGGAAATTCTCAAATGAGCAAAGTTGGTATAAGCATCTTTCTGATGAGCGAGACTGTACGTTCTTTTTTTAACTTCTACCACCAACAACTGAAGAAGAAAATAATTTGATAATAAAATATATTTGGAGTAATAGCCTTTTCAAATCGTGGGATGAAAATTACTCTGATGAAGAAGAAAGAGATAAAGCAATGCTACAAAATGTGATTTCAGAGTATTCAATACCTACAGAAATACTCAAACTTGGAAAAATCAAACTTTCAAGGTTTATCCACGAACGAGCCTATTCAAATGCAACGGAATACTTTATTGAAAGTCTGGAAAAGAAATCATTTTCTGAATTATATAAAGAAATTACAAATGAGTTAATCGACCACTTAAATCAAATTTCTAATCACTTATTCCTAAATAATTTTTAAAGATTTTCTGTTTTAAAAATAAATACTTATTGATAAGTAAATTTAGGTGAACATAAAATTAATTTAATGCAATCTCTGAAAAAGATTTATTCATGAAAATGACTTTGCAACAATCGATGATAATTCTATCATGTCACTTGTCAGGATAGCTTATTCTCAACTGCACATTGAAATAAAAGACGAATTTAGAGCGCATTTGAATAACATCTGCAACATTACTTGTTAATCAATAAACACTAGAGTAAAATCTTGTTTTCTTGTGCCCAATCTGCGATAATTTTATCCTCGAATGGTAAACACGACCTATTATGCTTACCTCTTTTTTGAAAAATTCGATTATCAAACACTTCAATAGTAATTAATCGTTTTTCAAAATCATCTTTATCCAATTGTCTGAGTGAAAAAATAAATGAACCTCTTATTAAACAATTGTTGGTGTAGGATCCAACGCAATGCTTCAACATATTTCCTTCAAAAAATAATTCTTTATTTGTCTTTAGTTGTTTTATAAGAAAACGAAAATTATCCTCTTCAAAATAAAAATTATCAATGTTGGATTTTGGCAACTTAATCACTCTTTGTGGCATGCCATAATTAGAATTACCGAATGCTTCGTGCCATTCATTCGACTCTGCAATTATATTTTGAGCTTTTTTAGTTTTGAAGTTGATTTCTCGTCTGGCAGTAAAAACCTGAAATTGGATGTAATCCATAATTTCATGAATAGGATCATTTTCTCTGAGCCTATTTCGATAAAGCTGTGTCATCACTTTGACCCAAAATGTTGCATTTGTTGAATCTCTTAGATTTTGAATAATCTCGGAAGTATACGGGATATTTTTAACCTCATACATGATTGCGCTCCAAATCAATCCTTCATTTACGGATAAATTCCTAAATGAATCATTCCAATTTTGATATAAAACATAATTTTCTCGTTCAGATTCAATTAACCACTCGTTGGAAACAGTATTGAATTTGTGAACAACTTTCTTGTTTAATTTAACAGGCAAATCTTTTGAATACACCAAATTTTTACCCGTAACAACATCGATAAACCAATTCAATTCCTGTTTGTCCATACTATCTTCATTAAAGTTTTTAATGAAGAAATAGGATATTCCATATTGCGACAAGATGTGCTCTATTACACTTTTTCTAAGTGAACCATATTCAACTGAATGTGTATTTTCAAAAGTTATTAAAAAATCTTCAGCATTGAATTTTTGCATTAAAGTTTGATTTTGTACGAATAGAAAGTATAGTTTGCTGTAATCCATTCTGTCCATTTTCAATATTCGACTAGAGTGGAACTTTTCCAAAAACAAGTTGAAAAATTCGAGAAAATCTTTTTCATAAGCAAAACTTGCATTTTCTTTATTTGCAAAAAGAACTAGCAAGAACTCGAAAGTTTTGGGTTCCGCCTTTGCTTTTTTTAAAAGTTTTAAGATTTTGAACAGCGGTCCCAAGTATTTAAAATGGCTTCCATGGACTTTGAATCCGAGGAGATTCATTCCTAAATGGTACTTTAGTAAAGCTTTGGATATGTTATCATTTTCATGATTCAATAAAAATCCAAATGTTATTCCCATTTGGTCAAAATTTTGCTTTGTAAAAACCAGTTTTGCAAATTTAATGAAGACGTCAATTTTAGTTTTGAGAAATTTTATTTCAATGTGATTACCAAGCACCAATGACTCTATAAACATTTCCCAAAAAGCTGCTTCTTTTATAAATTTTGAGTTTTTTAGTTCTATTGCGGTGTAAGAAAGATAATCGAAAAATGCTTTATTGCTATTGAATTTTTTAAAAAGCAGCGTTGAAGTTGATAATTTTAAGAGAGGAATTTCGGTGTTTTTGTAGAGTAAACTCAGTGATAGAAAAAAATCTGATTCATTTAACTTAGACTTCAATTTATTTAAAGCCCGAATACCATTTATATAGTTCAACACGCGAGTTTCTTCAACAGAAAGAGGAATTCTATTCGGATTTTTACCAGAAATTATTTCGTTAGTTAGTTTAAGAAAAATTTGCTTTGCATTCATCCTTTTCGATATTCTATTTTTTAATTTTCAACTGGTATGTTTCGAATAAGTTTATTGAATAATTCAAATTAAACTAATTTCCAAAAAAAAACGGGTAGTTTTTTAGATTACCCGTTTAAACAATAAAGTTTAGATAAATTCAATAAGATAAAATTACTTTTTAAAGAACTTATGATAATTTGGATCTGAAGGAGTAATTACAATATAAACAGTATCTACAGCTTTTCCTGAATTGTTCGTGTTTCCCATTTGACCATTTACATTATTGGTGTGAGAAGAGAAACCTTTATCCAATACAACAACAGAATCGATAAAATAATTTGTTTCACCTCGACTACTAAACCAATTTCTTAAAAACGTCTGATGATAAATTAATTTTACTTTCCAACCATAAGTTGCCGAACTATCTAATAATTTTTCAGTGTTTTTCGTTTGAGTACTTGATCTATCAACAGAAAAGTCAAATCCATCAGCAGAGTTCATTCCCGTTTGAGTTATATTAAGATGCCCCTCCCAAGATTTAAAAATAATTCCTCGCTTGGAAAATTGTGTTACCAAACCGATTCTTTCTCCATTTGAATAATTTTCACTTCCAATTATATAGTAAAAAATTACAGGAAGAGTGAGAAGCCCTAAAAAACCTAGAACTATTGCTCTCTTGGAACAGGAGGTATTTGCCTTCGATTGATTAGTTTTAGCAACATTAGCTGCATTTTCAGTGTTGTTTTCAGTACTCATAATTATGTTAAAATTTATTATTCAAAGATAAGTATTTAGAATGAAAATCAATAATGCCTGTGTGCACTTTTAATTAATAGTTTAGCTCAATTTAAAGTCTAAAAAACTGTATATCAATACTGTAAAAGAAAATGGTTGCGGTTTCCTTGCGCTTGTGCAAATAAATTCAAATTAATTGAAATTATATGATTTCCAATTTTATAACCCGGAAGTTGTATAAATTTACACCATGAGTTTGATTCTACCAAGGGGAAAAAAATGGCAAAAATTAGAGGGACAAATCAAAATTGAAATTCAAAACATATTTTTTAATGACAGTTCAAACAATTGGATAGCTGCTTCAACAATGGTTCCTTATCCACTTGAAGAAAATGAAAAACTAGAAGATATTTTTTTAAGTTTCGTTGAATTTGATCTAAATTCAAAAAGGATCGAGAAAATAAAGGTTGTAGCATGCAGATATGTTCACGCAATAATTGATTAAAAAATAGTTTTGCCTTTTAAATACATTTAAAATATAACCTTGAGATGATTTATTGATTAAGTTTATTGTAAATAAATTTTTTATGGAATATGTTTATGTAATTGCCGGTTTTATCATTTATGCTGCCATTTATTCTATTTTGAATAAATTATATTTGGATAATACATTCAAAAAATTTGAATTGGAACAGGATAAGTGGTGCTTTAAGCCAAATTTGAAAAGAGTACTCTTCTTCTATGTCTTTCCATATGCTCTGCTAATTGGAGGATTTTCATATTATTTTTACTCCAGTAACAAACTTGATTTTTATCAATTATTTTTGATATTAATTTGTGTTCCAGCGATTTCTTATGTCTATATTTCAAAGCCTTTAAAAACGATAAAAAAAGGTTTTAAAATTACACTAAACGATAATATTGTAGAATTTAATGGTAAAGAGAAAATCCGAATTGATTTATCTGAAAGCGTTTCAATTACAGAAAAAAGGACAATCCCATCCAGAAAGTCTGAAACATATCTTTTTAAAGTCAATGGGAAAGAAATAATTATTGACTTCAATGATTTTATTCTTGGTGTTTACGCTGATAGAATTGTAAATCTATTTCAAACTAAAATTAAATCTGCGGAATAAACATCTTTCAGAAAATTTCCATTCTTTAATCAAATTTCTATTTTAGAAAAAAATGGCTCGTGTCAAATACCAAATTCAAGAAGAGCATTTATTCGAAATTAAATCTTTGGTAGAATATACTTTTGGTAAGAAAGTCCTAAATGCAACCGATTCTTTTGATTTAGCCAAACACATTTTCGAAAAGGTTAAAACGTCAGTCAGTCCAGATACTTTACGTCGTCTTTTTGGCCTAATTGAAACTAATAGTAAGCCATCACTTTTTACTTTGGATGTTCTTACAAAATATGTTGGATTTCAAGGATATTATGACTTTGTAAATTCAATTGCTTTAGTAGGTAAACACAATTTGAATAAACAAATTCTAGATTGTATTTCTGACGAAAAAATGCCATTTCAAACATTAGAAACTCTTCAAAAAGCACAACCATCTATAGATTACTATAACACACTTCAACAGTTGATTTTACTGGCTCATCAGAAAAATGATAAGTTGTTTTTTGAAAAATTATTTATCAATCAACTCGGATTTGAATGGATTACATTTTTTAAATATGAAATCTATCAAACCATTCAATTGCTAGGTAAATTAGTTGAAAAGAATGAATGGCTTCAAGAAATTGCGCTTAAAAACTACGTTGGACTGCCCTTTTTCTTTGACTATTTTGTAGAATGGTATGTATCTGATGACCAAGCATACTATTTTAAGCTTCTGGAAGAATATAATAAATTCCATGATAATAATTCGGAAAAACAAATTTTCTTTCATAGCATAATGGGACTTCAAGCATATAAAAATAAACGTTTTAAAAATTTTGAACATCATTTTCAGACGATACTAGAACGTAAAAAAAATTCTATTCCAAATAATGTTTTACTGTCACGAATTTTAGGTATTAAATTTTTAAATGATTTAAGAAAAGATAAAGTCGTTGCTGAAAATAATTTACTAAAAATTGATTTTTATGCGCTTTTTCCGGATATTGGAGATCGAGTTACAAGCATATTCTTCCTTTTCAATTATTTATTTGAGTCAAAATCATTTTCATTAATGACTCAGTTGGCTGAGAAATGGGTTTCTAATGAAACAATTTTCTTTTCAATCTGGACAAGAATAAACTGGAATCAGCTTTGTGTTTATTTGACCTATGCTTATCTGCATCTCAATAACAAAGAATTTGCTGAAAATTACTATAAACAAATTAATACTTCTCTTTTCGAAGTTTATAATCGCTCTAGGTTTCAGCTACTTTATGACAAAATTAATCTAATGTAATTACGGAAAAACCCTTATGTAATTTCGGAATTTAAACTAAATAATTTAGATGCAAATTACATTAATCTCTCTTCCATCCTGCACCTTTAGATTTGGTATAGGGAACATTTACCGCGTCTAATTTTGATTCTAAAACTTCAATTCGTTTAATCATATCATTCAATTTGACACGCATCGCATTGTATTGTTCTTCGGCTATTTCCTTATTCAAACGGTGTGTTTTTGTAACACCTGTTGTATTGTCATATAACTGGTATTCAACCATTCCTAATCGGGATGTAATGCTCGGACCAAATTCAAATTCATGTGCTTCTTTGATTTTATCACCCCAAAAAGCAACAGTACAATCGTCGTAGATTAATTTCAAGGCTCTGGTTTCTTGTAACAAACTTAAATCAGTATTCGGATAATTAATCAATGCTTGTTCAATCAAATCCAATTCCTCCTTTGACTCATTCATTAATCGACTTGTTCCACTTACTTTACGATTCAACTCAGCAACTTCTGCTCTGAATAATTTTAATTCTTCTGGATTTTTCGCAACTAATGTTTGATTGTTCAATGCTTTGACATTAAATGGCTGTTTTGTGATTAATTGTTCAACCGTACCATTTTTCACCAATGAAATAGAAACATAATAAGTACCTGCTGTTACTAACAATCCTTTACCTCCAGAATTAATTGGATTGGTACTATTATTTCGCAAATCCCAACTTGTCCTGCATATTCCTTTGCTCGTAGACGTTGTCATTCTTCGAATTTCTTCTCCTCCGGAATCACTGATTGTCCAAACTAATTGCGGTGTTTGATCTTGTTGTTCTTTTTTCAAATCATCAAAACTTGGATAGAAAACGTCTTTCTTTTCCTTTTCAAGCGCCTTCTCTTTTTCTTGGCGAATGTCTTTCAATGATTTATTTTCCTCTTTCAAATGAAGTGTGAAAACAGCTCCAAACTCCGGATTTTTAGAAGCCCACATGTTATGGCCTTGAAATCCAGAACCTTCCAATCCAAGCGGATCAGCAGGGACATAAAGCAAAGCGTCTTTCACTGGAAATAAATGGGCTTTTTTATCTAAATTTTCCGTTTTTAAATAACGTAACGGCGAATAATTATCCAATACATAAAATCCTCTACCAAAAGTAGCGGCAACAAGGTCATTTTCTCTTTTTTGAATATCAAAATCATAAACAGCGATTGTTGGTAATCCAGCTAATTTTGTCCAATTTTGACCTCCATCATTTGAAAAATAAGCGCCAAATTCAGTTCCAACAAACAATAAATTTGGATCAATAAAATCTTGTTTCAAACAATAAACATTTCCCCTTTCAGGTAAATTAGAGGCAATGGAAGACCAGGTTTTTCCTTTATCATTCGACTTCAATAAATATGGTTTAAAATCGCCTTGGCGTTGCGAATTGAAAACAGCAAAAACCACATTCTCATCAAAATTTGAGGCTGTGAGCATGTTAATACGCGTATTTGCAGGCACTCCAGAGAAGGAACTATATTTAGTCCAAGTTGCACCATCATTTTCAGAAACCTGAATCAAACCATCATCTGTACCAACGTAAAGTAATCCTTTTTTCTTAGGCGACTCATCCAAAGCAACAATGTTTCCGTAAATTGTCGTAGAAGCATTTTTCATTACGGCATCTATGGTCCAAACTTGCCCCATTACTTTTTCTTTGTTGCGATCAATTTGCTGTGTTAAGTCCGGTGAGATTACTTGCCAATCATCTCCCCTATTTGTTGATTTAAACAACTTGTTAGCAGCAAAATAAAGCGTTGAAGCATCATGTGATGAAACCACAAGTGGCGCATCCCAATTCCAACGGTAGGCAGCTTCATTTTTCCCTGGCATAGGCTGAATAGGAACTTTTTCACCGGAAACTCTGTCGTAACGTACCAGCCAACCATATTGTGCCTGCGCATAAGTTATGTTCGGATTAGACCAATCTGTTGCGGATTCAAAGCCATCTCCCCCATTTGTTATAAACCAATCTGTATTTAATATCCCTGAAACGTTGATCGTTGCAGCCGGACCACCCATGGAATTATTATCTTGCGTTCCACCATAAATGTTGTAAAAAGGATAAGCATTATCGGTAACGGCTTTATAAAATTGAATGATTGGCAAATTAGAATAAAAATACCATTCATTCGCATGCGTGTATGTTTCATAAAGACCTCCATCACAACCAACTAACCAGTGGTCTGTATTAGATGGATCTATCCATATACAGTGATTGTCTACATGTTTGTTTGTCTCACCCGTTGGTTTAAAAGTTTTTCCACCATCTTCTGTATGATGCATGTAAGTGTCCATTGCAAAAACCTTTTCCTTGTTATTAAGATCACATATGATTTCTTGATAATAATTTCCGCTTGTACTAAAATCGCCTTGTTTACCCCAGTTTTCACCTTTGTTAGTCGAACGATAAACGCCACCTTTTCCATAGCGTCCTTCAACAATGGCATAAACATAATTGGCATCAGCAGGTGAAACAGCTAATCCAATTCGTCCCATATCTGTTTTTGGTAAACCATTTGAAATTTCTTTCCAAGTTTGTCCTCCATCAACTGATTTATAAAGAGTTGATTCAGGCCCACCACCAATATAAGTCGCTTCATTTCTTCTTCTTTGATGCGCAGCAGCATAGAGAATATCCGGATTTGTTGGATCAATTGCAATTTCTGAAATTCCCGTTTCTTCCGAAACAAACAATGTTCTATTCCAAGTTTTCCCTCCATCTGTCGATTTGTAAACGCCACGCTCTCCCCCACTTTTCCATAACGGTCCGTAAGCTGCTACCCAAATGATGTTTTCATTCGTAGGATGAATAATAATATTTCCAATATGTTCCGAATTTTTTAATCCCATATTGGTGAAAGATTTTCCTCCATCAACTGACTTATAAACTCCATCACCGTATGCTACAGAACGTTGGTTGTTATTTTCACCGGTTCCAACCCAAATTGTATTTGAATTTGACGGAGCCAATTCAACACAAGCTATAGAATAGGATCCATAATTATCAAAAATCGGTAAAAATGTAGTTCCATGATTATTGGTTGTCCAAACACCACCACAAGCAGCTGCTACAAACCATTGATCTTTATTTTTTGGATTTACCGCAATATCGATGACTCTACCGGATGTCAATGCTGGGCCTACCATTCGAAATGAAAGCGAAGAGACTGTTCCTGCATCAAATATTGGTTTCGGTTTATCGCTCGTTTTAGAATTCTTTTGAGCTAAAATCGCTGAAGAAATAAAAAGGAATAAAACAACAATTTTTTTCATGAAAAAGGGGATTAAAAATAATCCCCTAAGTTAATTAGAATTTTGTAAGAAAGATTTAACGAACTAAATGAAAAAAGGTATGTCCTTCTTGTTCTGTTCCGTCTAAACCTACAATGCGATATTTTAAGAAATAAACTCCATCAAGGACTTCTTTTCCTTTGGATTTCCCATCCCAAGTGGCATTTGGCGAATTCAATTCAACCATTAACACACCCCAACGATCCACAATAATTGCTTCTTGTGATGCTGCATTTTGTGTAATAACACTATAAACATCATTTGAACCGTCATTATTCGGACTAAATACATTCGGGATTTCCACCGTTAATGCCCCTATTGGCAATACGATTACTTCTCCATTCCATACATCCTGACAAAATCCATTGCTCGCTGTTAATGTTACGGAATAAGTTCCTGCTGAACTATAAGTTGAATTTATTGATGCTGTGGACGTTGTTGTTTGATTTTGTCCATTTCCAAAATCCCAAACATAACTATTCGCATTCGAACTTGTATTTGTAAAATTAACTGTAAGCGGATAATAACCACTTGTACTTACAGGATCTCCAACTGCAATAGGCAATGGCAATACATTCACCAAAACATTGTCAGAAGTCGTACAACCATTAGCATCCGTAACTATAAGCGTATATGTTATATTGGCAGCAGGAATTACGGTTGGGTTTTGACCTATTGCACCGCCTGACCAACTGTAATTATATGGTCCTGTACCACCAGAGGCAGAAGAAGTCAAATTTGCCGATTGACCAATACAAATAGTTTCATCTGAACCGGCATTCGCTGTCAATAGTGTTGGTTGAGAAACGTTTACTGTTAAAGTTGCAAAACAATTGTTTGCATCAGTCACAGCAACCTGATATTGCCCTGCTATCAAATTACTAAATAAACTTGCTGACTGAACAGTCCCTGAATTTACAGCATATTCATATGGAGCAGAACCTCCTGAGGCATAAACTGTAATTGATCCGTTTGAAGCTCCATTACAAAGTGCATCAATTGCGACGGCGCTGTCGATTACAGGGCCTCCTATTGACGGAACCACAAAAGCCAAATTATCCGAGCAACCTGTTTGCGTATCCGTAACAGTAACAGAATAATTCCCCGAACTTAAAGACGATGCTGTTGCAGTATTTGCTCCTCCTGGCGACCACGAATACGTGTAATTTCCAGAGCCACTAGCAACAAGAACAGTTGCAGATCCATTTGTTGAACCACAATCAGCACTAACGATTGTTCCTTGACTCAATGATAATGATGTTGGAGAAACCAAAGTTGTATCGAATGAATTGGAACAGTTGTTAGCATCCGTTAATGTTACAGTGTATGTTCCTGCTGCTAGATTAGAAACGGTGTAGGAACCTCCACTAGAAGCAATCTCAGTTCCTGTTGGATTTCCAGTTACAGTCCCAGACCAACTTACGTTGTAACCAGCCGTTCCACCTGTCCCTGAAACTACAATTGAACCACTGTTTGCAACAGTACAATTCGGGTTATTGACTGACGTAATTGAAATAGCCGGACCTCCAGCAGTTGGAATATTCACATTAACTGTTTGGGTACACGAATGAGCATCTGTAATTGTTACAACATAATTCCCCCCAGCAAGATTTGATGCTATTGAGCCTGTTGCTCCTCCAGGACTCCAAGAGTAAGAATAAGGACTCGTTCCCCCAGAACCTGTAACCGTTGCAGAACCGTTGTTTGAACCACAAGTTGCAGATATAATACCTGAACTTACGCCACTTAATGCTGCTGTTGGCTGAGTAATTGTAATAGTAACTGTTCCCGTACATATAGCGTTATCAGTAGCAGTGATTGTGTAGGTTCCAGCCGTCAATGCACTTTGAGTTGCACCTGTCAAGTTTCCAGGAGACCATGAATACGTATATGGAGTAGTCCCTCCAGAAGCCGAAACAGTTGCTGTACCGTTACTTCCACCAAAACATGAAACATCTGTATGGGCAGAATTTGTTACTGTAATCGTCGGACAAGGAGTCGTATTACATTGTGCTAAACTTGAGATGGTAAACAAAGTCACAGTACCTGAATTGTCAGTTACTTGCACTTGTGTCACCCCACTTGGAGCAGTAGCATTCGTTCCTGTTGCAAAATTCACCCAATGAGCTGCGGTATTACATGATGTAGCTGGAGTAGCACCATTTAAACATTGTCCGAAAAACCATGTATAACCACATGCAGTACATTGAGCCTGAGTTGTAATGGGAGTTGAAGTTGCAGCCTGATAATACGCCCAGTTGTATGGAGCAACCCCATTTGAAACTGTAATTGATCCATTTGATTCGATACATGCTGCAAGTGTTTGACAAGGACTCACAACAATAGTTGTTGTTTCAGAACCACAAGGAAGTGTATAAGTAATTGTATGCGTTCCAACTCCTGCGGTTGCCGGATTAAAAGTACCATTGGAACTCATTCCCGGACCGGACCAAGTTCCTCCGGCGGTTGCAGCTGTTAAAGTCACTGAAGAAGCCGTTACGCACAGGCTAGAAACTGGACAAATTGTAGCATCACAACAGTTTGCAGCTAAAGGACTACATGCGGAAGCAGCAAAAGATTGAATTGCGCCTGAACGTGTCGAACTTGAAGAGTTTCCTGTCCCTCCACAAGCGATGATGTCACCTGAAGTAGAAACATGAACATCATATACGACAAATGAAGTCGGATATGTAGCGAGTTGAACAAGATTTGCATCGTATTTTACAACTCCATTTGTTGAACCAACATATACGTTTCCGCAATCATCCAAATCAATACCGCTGTTACTTGTCATATTTTCACCAAGAGATGTTGTTGAATTTCCTCCCAGAATGGCTGCCGTAGTAATAATTGCCCCCGTCTGTAAATTTCTCTTGTGTACATTCGTTCCATTTTGAGTGTAATAGAAACTATTATTTGCTCTCACCGCACAAATACCAGAATTGTCGTATCGATAATTTTCACATTTATATCCAAAATTATAAGAGTTCGTAGTTTTGTATAAAAGCGGGGTACCATTACACAAATTGAAATTTTGTGAAAAAGCCCCAATTGTATCCTGGGTCATAAAGTAATACTTTCCATTTGGAGAAGCACTTATTGCCCTTACTTCCTGAACCGTTGGTGGAAAACTGGTTGTACTGCCCTGCGCAAAATTCTGACTACTACTAATATTTCCATTGGAAACATTGATATCATATACTGTTGCGACAATTGACAAACCAGAACCTCCTGTTCCTCCAACTACTAATTTAGACTGATCACAATTGAAAGTAATCGTCCAAAACTCAGCATTAGAAAATGCACCTACAGGACTTGTATTATTCCAAACCAGTCCTGCAGCATTATTTATTTTTTGAATTTGAGCTGTCGAACCTGCAGTAATGTACGTATTACCTGATAAATCTGTAGCAAAAGTACCAAGCCAAACATTTGATGTATCATAAGGCGTATTGTAGGTCCATTGAATTGCTCCTCCTGAATTATATTTTATAACCTGCATTGGCATTATTCCACCCAAAACATAAACATTACCGGCACCGTCGCGCTCACATTCCCAAACAACATCCCAGTTTGTAGCAAAACTAGGCGACTGTGTCCAAGGGTCAATAGTTACATCTTTCGACTTATCATATTGATCTAATTTGAATTTTACTGTGTTGCCAATTTGGTAAAATTGAGATGAAATCACTTTTCCTTTTTCTTTTGAATAAAAAGTCAATGGTTCATGATCAGTAATATCACCAAAATTTGATGAAATTAAAACTTTACCATCTGTGATTCTAACATTTCTGTCATAAACCATTTCAATATCATCCGGATTTGCTCCGGGATGAAGTAGAATAGCATATTTAATTCCTTCTTGAGGGTGAACCGTATATTCGACGTCAATGTTTGGATAGACATTCTTATAAATTACTTTATCAAACCCTTTTACATTGTTGACATTCACATACTTTCCTTGTTCATTTTTGTAAGTATAACTGTGATAATCTGAAGTTTCACTTTTTCCCAATAATTTAACGTTGGAAGCATTTCCCCAAACCATGTTTACTTCATCCGATTTAAAATGAAATTTACCAACAACACGCTCCCAAATTTTATGATCTTCAGCAGTAATTTTGGGTAAACTAGCAGCTAATTTCTCTCTTTCGGCTCTTGGTATTTTTTTAGTTTCTAGAAATGAATAGGTTACACCCTTTTCACCGAAAAAAACACGAAACTGACCGAAATCGGCAGCAAATCTAATGTTGCCTATTTTTGAATTTTGAAACTCATCAAACTGGCCTTGATTTTCAACAAAGACCTTTCTTTTAGAATAATTTTCTTTCCAAGAATTTTGAGAAAAAAAAGAATTAATGGAAAATAATACAATGTATAAGAAAAGATTTTTCATTTAGCTAGAAATTATAGGCTAAATTTAACAAACTATCTTATTAAGTGAAAAAATGTCTGACCAATTTTTTCCTGATTATCAATACCTTTTACTTTATATTTAAGAAAATACACCCCTTCAGTAGCATCTTTTCCTGAGGGAGTTTTTCCATCCCATTTATAATTCAAATCAGTTATTTCAACCATTTTAACTCCCCACCGATCAACAATAACTGCTTCAATGGAAGTAGCATTTTTTGTATAAATAAAATAGCCTTCATTCGTTCCATCACTGTTTGGCGAAAACACATTAGGAACCTCTACCTCTAGAGTTACATACGGGGCAACTACAATAGAATCTAACCAAATATCCGAACAAAGTCCATTTGAGGCAATCAATTGAATAAAATAAGTTCCCTCAACAGCGTAATTTGTATTAACAGCACTCAAATCAGTTGTTGTTATCATCTGGTTATTGCCAAAATTCCAATCAAAAGTACTTGAATTGGACGATAGATTTGAAAAAACAACTGACAATGGAGCGTATCCTGATGTCGGATTGAATGACGCCATTGCAATAGGCACAGGTAGCACTGTTGCAGTAACTTGATCATTTGCGGTACAACCACTTGAATCAGTAACAACTAAATTGTATGTAGTTGTACTTACTGGAAATGCGGTAGCAGGGTTACCGGTAATGTTACTATTCCATACGCAGGTAAAGGGTCCTGTCCCCCCTGAAATATTTGCGATTAAATTGATTGTATCTCCCACACAAATTGGATTCGGTTGTTGTGCATTTACAACTAGTGCCTGAGGTTCAATAATACTAACAAGAACAGAGTCTACGCATCCGTTTGCATCGACTACTGTAACTGTATATTGTCCGGATGATAAATTTGAAAATACCGAAAAACTTTGAGCAGGACCATTATTTAAAGAATAAGTATATGGAAGTGGGCCAACAGATGCACCAACTGATAACGCACCATCGTTCATGCCATTACAAGAAATATTATACGCTGCAATTAGACTTGCTTGAACAGAACTGTCTCCCGGAACAGTAACAGTTAATGTATCCTGACAACCATTATTATCTATAACTGAAATTAAAAATGAATTTGAAAAAAGTGAATCAAATAATCCAGAAACTTGCTGAGTTAAAAACCCATCTATTGAATAATTTAATATTCCAGTTCCTCCCGCTCCAATTACTTCTAAAGCTCCATTTGCTAAATTACATGAGGTAGTATCAACACTCAATTGAGACAAAGTTAATACAGGCGGTTCCGATAAAGAAGTATCTAATTGAACATTACAACCTTCTGAGTCAGTTACAGTAAATTGATAGTTACCTTGGGTTAAACCAGTAAAAATCCCATTTACTTGCGGCGTTCCAGTTCCTAAACTAAAAGAATATGTTGGCGTTCCTCCATTTGCAATAATTTCAATTGAACCATTTGTTCCTCCTCCACACGTTATGTTGTTAATTGTTCCAAACGAGGCAACTAAAGAAGATGAATCATTTACTGTAACAGGATAGGTTACAAAACAACCATTGTCATCTTGAACGTAAAAAGTATATTGTCCCGAGGATAATCCTGAGAATGAATTTACCGAACCAAAGTTTACATTGTCAGAGGAGTATTGAAAAGTACCACTACCTCCAGTTGCTGACAAAGTTACAGAACCGTTTGATTGTCCACACAAAGACGGATCAATTACCGAGTTTACTTGCATTGCTCCAGGTGCTGGTGTAACAGATACATCATCTGTTAAAGTAATAGGAGTTGTGGAACCACAAGGTGTATAAACAAATTCTGCGGTGTAGGTTGTTGCTTGAGTCGGACAAACGTTTATTGTTTGATTAGATCCAAGTGAAGTTGCCCCTTGAAGCCATTGAAATGTATAAAGTGGATTACCACCTGGCTTAAAACGCCATGCTTCGGGTGTTGTAACAGTCCAATTTGGAGTCGTATTGCGATTTGGCGCGGTAATTCCATTTGCTCCTGTAGCATCTTGTATTCCAATAATTGCATGACCACTATTCCACCCTGAACATAACGGTTTTGACTCAACATAAACGTCTATGTAATTTGTTGTTTCATTCAAAACCATCATGTGTCTACTTTTTATGGAGGTGCAACTGAATTGACAAATTCGGTCGTAGGAGACCACAAATTGACGACATGGTGCACTGCCAACTATGTAATAATAAATATCTCCACAAACAGATGGATCTATGTCATGATAAACCCCAAAAATATTTCCTGCAGAAACTAGATTTGATGATGGGCAGCTTGCGGAGAAAGGCCAAGGGCTATATGCTCCTGCATCTACAGTTGCAAAATTTAAATTCCCGTTAGAACCTATTAATAGGGAATTATATGTTATCCCATAAAAACAAAAAGAAAAAGGTAAATTTATTACAGCACTCCAACGATCATCAATATTTACTGAAACACCAATCCCACCTGACTGATCATATGGAATTGGTGGCGTGTGAGGCATGGATTCAACAGTATATGTATTTGTTTCTTTGATATCTAAAAAAGATGCCGTTAAATCAGTACAAGACTGCGAACAGTCGAAAGTATGGTCTGGTCCCGCATCAACAAAAGGGCATGGAACTGATTGACCATAGAATTTTGAATAAGAAAATAAACAAAATAAAATGGAAATTTTAAGAACCTTCATAATTGTTGTTTTAAGGATGTTAATTTGTTAGACGGTTCTTGTTTTTTTTGGTTGCATTCTACAAATAATTATTTTAAAGGTTAACTTAAGGTTTTTTTTAAATCTCACATAAGCACAATTTCGCTTACCTTTGCAAGAAAAAGTCTTATGACTTCAACAGTTAAATATCTGGGAAATTTAAGAACTGAATGTACGCATTTAGGTTCAGGGACAAAAATCATTACGGATGCGCCAATTGACAACCATGGAAAAGGTGAGGCATTTTCACCGACTGATTTAGTTGCCACTTCCCTAGCCTCTTGTATGCTAACAATCATCGGTATTTATTGTGATAATCATGGTATTGATTTTTACAGTGGCAAGGTAGAAATTGAAAAAATAATGGGGACAAATCCAAGAAGAATTGAAAAAGTAGTTTTAAACATTGATCTCTCAAAGAATTCCTGGGATGAACAAACGCGATTGAAAGTGATTACAGCCGGAAAAGCTTGTCCAGTTGCAAAAACGTTGGATGGCAATGTAATAATGGAATTTAATTTTATTTAATGGAAAAGAAACAAACATACCAACGCAAGGAAAGAACAGATATTATCTACGGCGTTCATTCAGTAATAGAAGCAATTAAAGCAGATCGAGAATTAAACAAAATTCTTATTCAAAAAGGAATTCAAAAAGAAATTTTTAATGAATTACGTGATGCTCTTCAAGGAAAACATTTTCAATTGCAATTTGTACCTGCTCAAAAAATAGATTCACTTACATCTGGAAATCACCAGGGGGTAGTTGCCTTCGTAACACCAATTGAATATCAAAATATTGAATCATTGATTGACCAATTATTAGAAGAAGGTAAAAAACCAACTATTTTGGTTTTAGATAGAATTACAGATGTTCGAAATTTTGGTGCCATTGCTCGTACAGCAGAGTGTGAAGGTGTAGATGCTATTTTAATCCCATCAAGAGGTTCCGCACTCGTTTCTTCCGATGCTATGAAAGCTTCAGCTGGTGCATTAAATAGAATTCCAGTTTGTAAAACAGTTGATTTGAAAAACAGTCTTTTTTACATTCAACAAAGTGGACTTCGATTGGTTGCTTGTACAGAAAAATCAGCTGTTCCTTTGTATGAAGTAAACTTACGTGGTTCTGTTGCAATTATTATGGGTTCAGAAGAGGATGGAATTACCCAAGATTTGATTAACATGGCTGATATCAAAGCAAAAATTCCAATGCGAGGAAATATTTCATCATTAAACGTTGGTGTTGCGGCTGGAATGGTACTTTACGAGAAACTAAGACAGGAAATTTACGGTTAATTACCGTAGCATTTTTATAGCCATTGCAGGAATTTCTGAAAGATCATTCGCTTTGAATTCATATGAAACATTTTGATTTACAAAGGGATCAAAAAGAACAGCCTGCATTCCACTTTGGATTGCTCCATTAATGTCAGCATGATAATCATCTCCAATCATTAGTGAATTTGTATTCATTGCTTTTGCTTCTTTCATCGCGTAACGAAAAATCAAAGGATCTGGTTTGTTCTTTCCAATTACTTCCGAACAAACAATAACATCAAAAAATTGAATCAATCCACAATTTTCAAGTTTGATGTATTGTACTTCTGAAAATCCATTTGTAATTATATGCATCTGAAATCCAATGGATTGAAGTTCTAGAAGCGTTTCTTTTGCATTTGGAAATAATTGAGTTTGTCTTGGAGACAATTCGACATAAGCATCTCCCATGCGTTTTGAAAGCGCTATGTCCTTTATTCCGAAATGATTTAACGTAGCATTGAATCGTTCGTAACGTAACACTTCTTTCGTTAGTTGACCTTGACCATATGCATTCCATAGCCTTGAATTTTCTACAACATAGACCGAATGAAATTTTTCAAATCCACCTAAAAGGATTTCAATGTTTTCCTCTTTTAAGATATGTCGCAAAGCAAATTCAGAGTTTTTATCAAAATCCCACAAGGTACGGTCTAAATCAAAGAAAATATGTTTATCCGAATACGACATAGGCAAGAAACGTAGTTATAGTTGCATTGATAGCCATTCCCAAAACAATTAATGGATAAGTTTCTTTGAGTTTTCCATAAAATTTGGCCACGACAATGCTTCCTAGTGGAACAGAAAATAAAAATGGAGCAAAAAAACAGATTCCATACTTACCCATTTTCATTTTTAATCGAATAATAAAGCGATTGGTTTTTGTAAATTTCTTTTTGTGAGGAATTTTTATCCCCTGATCCAAGAGTTGTTCTTCTTTTTTCACCTTTCTTTTATGGGACCAGTCCATGAAAAAATCACTCGCAAAATAAAAGACGGCAGAACCAATACAACCTCCTAAAAACGCAGCGAGGTATGTACCATAATAGGGCAAACCAAGATGCGGACCGGCAAAGGGCGCGAACATAAATTTAAATGTCGAGAAAACGAAAATACTTGAAAATGCTGCCCAATTCATCTTTATACTTTTATGCCAAATGCCAAATCGCCAGCATCTCCAAGTCCTGGCACAATATACGATTGAGCTGTCAATTCTTTGTCAATTGCACCAACCCAAATTTCTGTATTATCCGGAAAATTTCTTTTTACCATATCAATTGCATCCGGAGTTGCAATGGCAGAAACAATATATATTTTGGATGGCTTCCCACTTTTTAGCATGGCCTTGTATACCGTTACCATCGAATTTCCAGTTGCTAACATAGGATCACTTATTATCCATACACGTCCATCCAGATTTGGTGCAGCTAAATATTCAACATAAATTTCAAATTCTTCCGGTGTGGTATGTTTTCGATAGGCTGAAATGAATGCACTTTCTGAACGATCAAACATCCTTAATAAACCATTATGCATTGCCAAACCAGCTCTTAAAATAGTTGCAAGCACGGGATTATCAGAAGGAACGCTCTCTGAAGATGTTCCAAGAGGTGTTTGGACATCCAAATTTTGATAATTCATTTTCTTTGACAATTCATAACCTAAAACTTCCGCAATACGCTCCATATTGAATCGAAAACGCACTGGATCTTTCTGAATTTCCTCATCACGTATTTCTGCAATAAAGCTATTAAAAACAGAATTTGTATTTGAAAGATTAACAACCATATTTAGATTCTTTTGTTTTTATAAATATAACGAGAAAAACGATGATTAGTCAAGAGTAATTGCATTTCCATTGAAAAAATCAAAACTTTTTAATAAAAATTCTAAATTCGTTCTATGAACCAAACAAAAGACTTAAAAAATAAAAAGGTCATTCTTCTAGTTATTGTGGCAGCATTGGGATATTTTGTAGACATCTATGACTTAGTTCTTTTTGGTGTTGTAAAAGCGGAAAGTTTAACACAAATAATGGTTAACGCTACCGAAAAAGAAATTGCTGCACAAGGAAAATTCCTTTTCAATATGCAAATGCTTGGGATGTTAATTGGCGGTTTACTTTGGGGAATTATTGGAGATAAAAAAGGTAGATTAAAAGTGCTTTTTGGTTCAATCCTGCTTTACTCCACTGCAAATATTGCAAATGCTTTTGTTGGAAATCTGAGCTCTTATGCTATCATTCGAATAGTTGCAGGAATTGGTTTGGCTGGTGAACTTGGCGCAGGAATCACGCTCGTCTCTGAAATGATGTCCAAGGAAAAACGAGGCTACGGAACAATGATTATTGTAACGTTTGGTGCTTTAGGTGCTGTTGTTGCATCTCTCGTCGGCGCCAAAGGATTAATGATTGCTGATTTCCTAAAAAACATTACCGGTTTCACATTTGCAAATTGGCAAGTTGCATATATTGTCGGCGGATTCATGGGTTTGCTGTTGTTATTAATGCGAATCGGCACAATAGAATCTGACTTTTTCAAAAACGTAAAATCAGAATCGCATGTAAAAAAAGGAGACTTAAAAATCATTTTCTTCAATAAACAGAACTTAATAAAGTACTTGCACTGCATTGTAATTGGAATTCCAATCTGGTACATTATCGGATTGCTTGTCATGAACTCCAAAGACAATTTCGGTCCGTGGCTTGGTCTTAACAATGTTTCGAATGGTTTTGCTGTAATGTACGCATACATTGGTTTGTCTTTCGGAGATTTAATTTCTGGAATATTGAGTCAGATATTGAAAAGCAGAAAAAAAGTGGTGATTCTCTATTTGTGTTTTACATTAATCACAACAATTGCATTCTTATTTTTCTCGAAAGGAATTTCGCTATCCACTTATTATTTCATGTGCTTTCTACTCGGAACTGGGACTGGTTACTGGGCTATTTACGTGACCATTGCAGCGGAACAATTTGGAACAAATATCCGTTCTACAGCGGCCAATACTATCCCCAATTTCGTAAGAGGATCAGTGAATTTAATTGTGTTACTTTTCACCCTTTTTGTCTCTTTTAATATGACGGACGG
>CANGLG010000017.1 GCA_947454395.1 Flavobacteriales bacterium | reverse complement strand
TATGTTAATTGGAATTAATACACTCAAAACAGCTATTAAAACAAATTTAATATTAAATAATAACTGTCCATATTTTGAAGAAAAAAAAACTAACATAAAATATAATCCTGAAGCAATTAATCCAAGTGAAAAATAAACTGCTACAATTTTCCAAATTGGCAATACTGACGAAAAATCAAATAAATCTTTATAAAAGAAATACGTATAAATTCCACCGACCAAAGATGAAAATACACCGGTAAGTATGCCTAAAAGGAAAAAGGATTTAAACATTATTTTTTGTCAGCAGGCACAACAAATGAAATTTTCATCACATCAGGTACGATGTCACTTTTGTGCCCAACTTTAAAATCAATCCGATTCACATTAAAAGTCCCTTTAAAAGTGATTTTATTCCCTGAAGTTGTCATAGAAGCAGGGATCGACACTGTTTTGGTAGTGCCTTTCATATTTAAATCACCTGTAATAAGGTAATCATTTCCTTTTTTCTCGACTTTCGTAGAGTTAAACTTAATTTGAGGATGTTTTTTAGCATTGAACCACTCTTCAATTTGAGACTTTTTATTCATCATACCATTTCCTGTATCTATGCTACTAACGTCTATTTTCAAATTGAATTTACAAGCATCTAGATTTTTCTCATCAAAATCAATATCACCACTCATTTCCTTAAATGATCCTGAAGGATCTTTACTTTTAAAGTCAATGGAATGACCTTTAGCTGATACAACAAAGTGGTCAGAAGGAATTAATGCCACAGATGTTGACAAACCTAATAGCGCTACATATAAAATACTTACAACTGTTTTTTTCATGATTTTTCTATTTTTCAATTAATTAAAATGCAAATTTTCTACCTACACAAAAACCAAACCGAAACTGACCTTTTTTCCAGCTTTCAAATGTGTAAGGAATGAATTGTGCTTCGCCTAGACCTCCAGAATTAGTAATATTAATTGTAAAATTGTGACCAAATGTAAACCATTCTAAAGCAATACCTAAACTGTTTTTATAGGTCGAACTTGGACGAAAATCGCCTGAAGGAAATGTGTAATAATACTCACCAATTAAAGCAAAACGACTTGTTAATTTTAACCTAGCGGCTCCACCCAAAGCAAAAACATCATTCATATCATTGGCCGCTACATAATTACGATGAACATAGGTAGGCATCAGCGCTAATGAAAAACGTTCTCCAAAATGTTTTGCAATGTTTACTTGCGTAAAATAGGACAAGCGATGCGATGCTTTCGGGAAATGACTTACCTGAGATTCATCACTCGATGCTTTCATATAAGTAAAAAAAGAACCCCCAACCACTGTTAAAGACATCGGCATATCTCCTTTTTTTTGTTTTAAAACACGATATTTTACAAACCCGTCAAGAAGAGAGTGATATGGAGCACTGGTTCCTTTAGATCGTCCGAATCCAATCATCAAATCATCTGTGACGCCGTATTCTAATGCTATACGCATGTCAGATAGATTATCAAATCCAAACATATTCTGATACCCTCCATTACTTCCTGCCATGTCCCCAAAACGATGCTCAATTCTCATATCCATCAATCCTTTTGCAATTGTTTCAACAGAATGGCCGTTAATTATTCTTGTCGAAGCGAATGTAATGGGTTCTTCTTCAAGCTCTTCGCTCTCTACTATTGAATCTTGGGAATAAGCCGTTGCACTGCAAAATAATAGTGTTAAAAATCCAATTTTTTTAAATAATTTCATTTCTAGTTTTATAATTAAAGCAAATTTAAGAACTTTGACGACAGAGAATTATTTAAAGTTGCACCCCAGTTTTATTTATACTTATTCTAAATAATTTGAACCTTTTTGAAGCATTTTTTCTTAATCTTTCTTTTTCTTGGACTTTCTCCAAGTTTGCGCCTTATTTGATAATTTTAAGTCTGAGTATTTATCTCTCAATTAAAATAAAAAAAACGATAGCTACCAAACCAATAATAAAGCTGCTCTTGACATCTTTTATTTTTTCAATTCCAATTGCCACTTACTTTTTTTTCTTTCCTATTTATACCGGCGATTTGATAAATACTGGTAAAAAAGTTAAAACAAATTTTGAATTTTCAGAAAGGAAAAAATTGGTGGTTATTGTATTACCAGATTGCCCGTATTGTCATGAATCTATGATTATTTCAAAAAAATTAATTGAACGAAATCCGAAATTAGAGATTGAATATTGGGTTACTGGAGATGTCACAGATTCAAAAATCGAGAAGCTAAAATCCGATAAAATCTCAGTAATTAAAAATCCTGAAATTGATAAAACAATTTACCTAACGGAAGGCGTTTTTCCTACTTATGCTTTAACATATAACAGGAAACTCGAGAAGAGATGGACAAATAATGAATTTGGGGTGTTAGCATTGGATGAAATTGAGCGTTTTTTTGAATAAAATTAATTTCCTTTAATGCTCATAAATAGTTGGTATTTTGTTAATATCATTCTGACTTAAACAGTATCACCGAGCAGTTGCTTTTTTATCTTTGTCAGCTATGCGCAATTTGATTGCCTTTTTTAGGAGATTTAGGGTGTTTTTGTTTTTTGCTGTGTTACAGATATTTTCTTTATCACTTTACATTCGCTATCTTTCATTTCCTAAAAATCAATACTTAACTACCGCATCTGTTGTAGTTGGGAAATTTCTTGAAGTTGAAAATGATGTAACTAAACATTTTAATCTTTCAAAAAACAATATTGCTTTACAAAAAGAAAATGTAGAATTGCGTAAAAAACTACCTCAAAGTCTTTATAAAATTGGCCGAACTCTTGTCAAAATTGAAGACACTTTGTACAAGCAACAATACGAATATATTCCTGCAAGTGTAATAAATTCATCTGTTTCAAGAAGAAATAACTACTTTACTATTAACGCAGGTTACAAACAAGGAATTAAAAGAGACATGGGTGTTTTTTCTGATAAGGGAGTTGTTGGAATAATTCACAACGTCAGCGAACATTACTCAGTTGTAAAAACAGTATTAACCAAAGACATTAATATTGATGTGATGATTGAACCTATTGGGTTATTTGGTTTTCTAAAATGGGATGGGAAAAACGCTAAAAAAGGTTCAATTACAGGAATCTCAAACGACATTCGAATAAAAAAATGGTCTAAGGTTATTACAAAAGGTGGTTCCGGAATTTTCCCAAAAGGCATGCCTGTAGGAAAAGTATGCGATACAGAACCAATAGAAGGGGAACCTCTTTGGGATGTTGTAGTTTTATTTTCAGAAGATTACAGGTCCTTACAGCAAGTATATGTAATTAAAAATTTATTGATTGACGAACAAAAAGCATTGGAAGGTCAAATACCTCCTGATGAAGAAGATGAGGATTTACAATGAATGTAGTAGTAAAAAATAGTATTCGTTTTTTCATTTTTGTAATGATTCAATCGCTCGTGTTTAATCAGATTGAACTTGGTTTTGGAATACACATGATGGTACATCCTCTTTTCATAATGCTATTACCATTTGAAACAGGGATTTTTACACTCATGACGCTTGCTTTTGTTATGGGATTAATCATTGATATTTTTTCTAATACGTATGGCCTACACGCTTCGTCCTTACTTTTGATGGCATACATGCGCCCTGTGATTTTTAAATTCTACGGACCCAGAGAAGGTTATGACCCGCTAAAAGAGCCTTCTTTATTTGATATGGGGAGTCGTTGGTTTTTATTTGTTTTTGGATACCTTCTTCTCATTCATCATTTTTGGTATTTTTTGGTTGAAATTTTCCGTTTCGACCAATTCTTGTTAATTATACAAAAAACAGTATTCAGTGTAATAATCTCCTTTTTACTTTGTATTGTTTTACAGACTTTCTTAATTAAAAAGTCAAAATCAAAATGAATTTTGATGCCCGCAGATATGTAATTGTCGCTTTTATAATCTTAGTAGGGATTATTTACACTTTCCGGTTGTTCTATATGCAGGTTGTTGATGACACATGGACTCTAAGAGCACAAGAAATAGCTGAAAAAAGAAAAGAAATTATCCCACCAAGAGGAATTATTTTTGATAGAAACGGAAAGAAAATTGTTTCAAACAGAACCTATTACAATTTAATGATGTGTGAGGATAAAATTAAACACCTTGATACAGCATCATTTGCTAAATTAATCGGTTGGACAAGAGAAGAAGTTCGTCAACGTTTTAAGGATATTGTTAAAGGCGAAGGGACTTATTACAACAAAAACTCAGGTAAAAGAACTTCCAATTATCAGAAAATAAGAAAATATCCTTTCATAAAAGAGCTTACACTTGAGGAGATTTCAACGATTGTTCCCCACTTAAAAAACTTCCCTGGTTTCTTTGAACAAGTAACAAGCATGCGAAATTATCCCTATGCCAATGGCGCAAATATTCTAGGATACCTATCCGAAGTTACAAGGGAAGAAATCGAACAAGATAATTTTTATAAGCCAGGAAATAACATAGGAAGATCTGGAATTGAACGATTTTACGAGAAAGAACTTCGTGGCATTAAGGGAATTAAATATGTTGTGACTTCTGCTTTAAATAATGCCATCGAGTCTTATGCTGATGGAAAATATGATACAACCGCTAGGCAAGCTCCCCCTTTGAAAATGGGAATGGATATGCTAATTCAGGCATACGGAGAAAAATTGATGCAAAACAAAAAAGGTTGTATTGTAGCAATTGAACCTTCTACTGGAGAAATTCTTTCTATGGTGTCAGCACCATCCTTCGATCCAAATCTTTTGGTTGGAAAAAGAAATATTAGCTTGAATTACCCAAAATTAGCACTAGATCCAAATATGCCACTCTTTCCAAGACCATTACAAGCGGAGTACCCCCCAGGTTCTATTTTCAAATTGATACAGTCGCTAATTGGAATGCAGGAAGGTGTTATTGATGAAAATTCAGGATTTGCTTGTGATAAAAGTGTAGTTGGTTGTCACAACCATTCATCAGCAAGAAATATTCCTGAAGCGGTTCAGTACTCTTGTAACCCTTATTTTTATGCCGTTGTGAGAAGAATTATTCAACAAAATAAAAAAGGAAATTTATATGCTGATGCCGAGCTTGGTCTGAATAAATGGCATAAATATATGGCTAGCTTTGGATTGGGTCAAGAACTTGGTGTTGATGTTTCAGGTCAAAGACCAGGATTAATTCCAGATTCGAAATATTATGATAAATGGTACGGACACCACCAATGGGCATTCTCTACCATTCGTTCGATTTCAATTGGACAAGGAGAAGTAAAATTGACTCCCATCCAAATGGCTAATATTGCGGCAATTATTGCAAATAAAGGCTGGTTTTACACTCCTCATTTTGTAAAATCAATTGGTTATGATGGTGCTCTTTCTCAATTTAGAAAGAAACACTACACCAAAGTAAATTCAAAACATTTTAATCCTGTTATCGAAGGAATGCGGCGGGTTGTGAATGAAAATGGTGGGACTGCTAGAATGGCTAGGATGGACGATATTATTATCTGTGGAAAAACAGGAACTGTTCAAAATCCGCATGGTGAAGACCATTCCGTTTTCATTGCCTTTGCACCTATGAACAAACCGAAGATTGCCATTGCCGTTTTTGTAGAAAATGCAGGTTTCGGGGGGACATGGGCCGCACCTATTGCGAGTTTAATGATAGAGAAATACCTTAAACGTAAAATTAAAGACAAAGCAAAAGAACAACGAATTTTCGAAGCAAGATTATCCAATTACAAAGTAGCCGCTGAATGAGAAAAGATGAGACACTGATATCACATTTGGACTGGCCGTTATTTATAGCATTTATGACAATGCTTTTAATGGGTTTTGCTACGGTTTATTCAGTTGCTTACAATCCTGAACATCCCAATATTTACAGTTTTGATGAAAAATACGGGAAGCAATTAATCTGGCTTGGCGTGTCCTTGTTTTTGGGTTTGGTAGTTTTTTTGATTGACTCAGACATCTACCGTAAATTTGCCTTCCCAATTTACCTTTTTACACTCGTACTGCTAGTGGTTGTGTTGTTTATGCCTGCAATAAATGGAGCGCATGCTTGGATTGGAATAGGATCTATGGGTATTCAGCCTGCTGAATTTGCAAAAATATCGTCAGCGCTACTACTTGCGAAATATATAAGTGAACTGAGTGTAAAACAACAAACTACAAGAAATGTATTGGGAGCTGCCATGATTCTTTTAGTTCCTATGGCTTTAATTTTACTTCAACCAGATGCTGGAACTTTCGTAGTCTTTACCTCTTTCTTGTTCGTTATGTATCGCGAAGGACTGACTTTTGATCCAATAATCCTCGGTGTAGTGAACTCTTTTCCTGGTGTCAGATTTAAAGAAACTTGGGTCGGAAGTCACTTCATTCCAATTATGTTCGTTGCAATATTTCTAAGTGTAGTAACACTCTTATTGAGTAATGTCACAATTACGCTTCCTTTTATATCTGATATTAAAATTCCCGGTTCAATGGGTGTTATTCTAACTTTATTGATTTTAGCAATTATAGCATTAGTTTTTATAAGACGTTTTGGAACAAAAAGAGATCGTTCCAGAGCAACTATAATAATTGTTCTAGGTTTACTTTTAGGCGGTGGACTTTCATTTGGTGTTGGAGCTGGATTCAGCAGTTTAGCGCCCCATCAAAAAGATAGAATTGAACTTTTCCTTGGACTAAAAGAAGACCCGAATGGGAAAGATTATAATCGAAATAGAGCAATGGCAGCAGTTGGCTCAGGAGGGTTAATTGGCAAAGGTTACAATAAAGCATCCGTATCAAGTGTTGAAAGTAATCATGTTCCAGAAAGTGAAACCGATTTTATTTTTTGTCCTTTTGCAGAAGAATGGGGATTTATTGGAACATTAGTTTTAATCATATTGTATATGTTTATGCTAATTAGAATTGTCGTAATTGCAGAAAGACAAAGGGCTGGTTTTAATCGAATCTACGCCTATTGCGTTGCTATGATTTTATTTTATCATTTTGCTATCAACATCGGAATGAATATCGGATTTGCTCCAGTAATTGGTATACCCCTACCCTTTTTTAGTTATGGTGGCTCATCCATGATGTCCTTTTCAATGATGATGTTTATTTTATTAAAACTGGATAGCCAACGCAAAGACGTTTTAAGATAAATCTTATTACTTTTAACCTATGAAACCAACAACTAATATATTATCGGAGGAGGATAAAAAGAAGTTTACTAAAATTTTCTGGGGATTTTCTTTACTTCCCTTTTTATTTGTAACTGCATTGTTGTTGTTGCAATCTGAAAATTCAATGCCTCCGGTCTCCATGCTTGATAATCCACCTGAATTGCAGGCATCCTTGATTATTGCTAAAAAAAGTGTTAAAGAGGATACAGTAATTGGTAGTTTCTGGCAGGTCAATCGAACAAGTGCCAAATTCAGAGATATCTCGCCATATGTATTTGATGCATTAATAGCTACTGAGGACGAACGTTTTATGGAGCACTCAGGTGTTGATTTTAGAGCAATTGCCCGTTCTTTTGCTAGCCTAGGAGGTGCAGGAGGAGCTTCAACTATTACACAACAGCTTGCCAAACTATTATTTACATTAAAACAAAGAGAGGATCAGGAGTTAGCACGTGCAAATGGTGAAACAGTAAACCTACCAATGGGAGGTTTTTTGGGTAAATTCAGAAGATTGAACGAAAAAGCTAGGGAAAATATTATTGCAAAACGTTTAGAAGAACGATTTACCAAAGAAGAAATTATTACCATGTATTTGAATCAATTCGATTTCTTGTACAATGCTGTCGGTATTGAAAATGCTTCTAAAGTTTATTTCAATAAATTACCAAGCAAACTTTCAAAAACTGAAGCTGCAATGCTTGTGGGAATGTGTAAGAATCCGGATTTATTCAATCCTTACAAGTACAAAATAAAAAATTACAAAAGAAAAGTTGCTGATAATGAAGGCATTCCTTTATCTAAAGTTACGCAAGAGCAAATCAATGAATTAAAATCACGAGATTCTCTTCGAGCTCTAGAAAGAAGAAATCAAGTGCTTTTTCAATGGTTGAAAAATAGCAATTCAAATAACGAAGGAATTAAAAACAAACTTACGGAAGAGGAATACAATCGCCTAAAAAAAACTCCTGTTGAAGTTAATTACAAATCGTTGGACCATAAAGAAGGAATGGCTCCATATTTCAGAGAATCACTGAGAAAAGAAGTAACTGACATATTGCAATCCAAAAATGCTGACGGAACTTATAAATATGTTAGGGAAGATGGTAAGCCTTATAATATCTATCAAGATGGTTTAAGAATATATACAACCATCAACCCTGCACTCCAAAGACATGCGGAATATGCAATGGAAAAACACATCAAAGAAGATCTACAACCTGCTTTCGATGATAATAATAGAGGTTTAAAGAATTATCCGTTTTCCAATTCCATAGACCAAAGTATGGTCAATCAAATTATGGATAATGCGCGTAGATCTACTGGAAGGTACCAAAATTTAGTTACTCAAGGATACACGGCAGAAGATATTTCAAATATTTTCAATACCCCAACTACGATGAAAGTGTTTACGTGGAATGGAGAACGTGATACTATCATGTCTCCAAATGATTCAATTCGTTATTATAAAGCCTTTTTACATTCTGGTCTAATTTCTATTGACCCAAGAACTGGATTTGTAAAAGCTTGGGTAGGAGGAATTAACTTCAAACATTTTAGTTATGACCACGTTCGACTTGGTAAAAGACAGGTTGGGTCAACAATTAAACCATTTGTATACGCAGCGGCTCTCTCCATGAAAGTTGTAAATCCATGTACAACATTTTCATCTGGAGAATACTGTGTTGATTTGGTAGACGACCAAAATAAAGTAGTAGGTCAATATTGTCCAGAAGGCGAAGCTGCAGGATCCGTAAGACAAGGTCTTGCAATGTCATCTAACCCAACTACGGTTGCAGTAATGGCACGTATGGGGAAATTTAATCCAGTGAAAAAGACAGGAGGACCATTTGTTATTGAAAAATTATTGAAACAAGCAGACATTACCTTAAATAAAAATGATGTGGTTCCATCTATGTGTTTGGGAAGTATGGATTTATCACTTTACCAATTAGTTGCTGCACAATGTATTTTCCCTAATGACGGTTATTACATACGTCCTACAACAATTGAAAGAATTACAGATCGAAATGGAAAAGTGATTTATGAAGCGGAAGAGCGAAGAGAACAAGTTGTTAACTCTACCGTTGCTTATGAAATTCTTAAAATGATGAAAGGAGTTATTCAAGGTGGTACCGGTTCAAGTTTACGCGGAGGCAAATATGGAAACATTCCTCCAACCGCTGGTAAAACTGGAACAACACAAAACAATTCTGATGGTTGGTTTATTGGTATTACTCCTGAATTAGTAACCGGAGTTTGGGTTGGTGCTGAAGATAGAGCTGTGAGATTTAAAAGTATGAATTGGGGCCAAGGAGCAAGAATGGCTTTACCAATATATGGGTACTACATGCATAAAGTTTACAAAGACCCAATAATTGGGCTTTCTACCCGTGATTTTGATATTCCCGAGGATTACGACTCTAAAGCATACGATTGCACCGAAGCACCTCAACCTGAAACTGTTGATGAATCTGAAATTCCATTTTATTAAATATGAACAAAGTAGTACGAAACGTAGATGAAGCATTAGTTGGCATTGAAGATGGAATGACCCTAATGCTTGGTGGATTTGGTCTCTGCGGAATCCCTGAAAATTCAATTTCCCAATTGGTAAAATTAGGTGTGAAAAACTTAACTTGTATCAGTAATAATGCAGGAGTTGATGATTTTGGACTGGGATTATTGTTACAGACAAAGCAAGTTAAAAAAATGATATCGAGTTATGTCGGTGAAAATGATGAATTTGAGCGACAAATGCTTTCTGGTGAATTGGAAGTTGATTTGATTCCTCAAGGAAGTCTAGCTGAACGTTGCAGAGCGGGTGGCGCAGGTATTCCGGCATTTTTTACTCCAGCAGGTTATGGCACTGAAGTAGCAGAAGGAAAAGAAGTTCGAATTTTCAATGGGAAACCACATATTTTGGAATCAGCATTGACTGCGGATTTTGCCATTGTGAAAGCATGGAAAGGAGATACAGAAGGGAATTTAATCTACAGAGAAACCGCTATGAACTTTAATCCAATGATGGCAATGGCAGGTAAAATTACTATCGCTGAAGTGGAAGAATTGGTTCCTGCAGGTGAATTAGATCCTAACTTCATTCATACTCCCGGAATTTTTGTTCAGCGAATCTTCAAAGGTGAGAAATTTGAAAAACGCATCGAACAAAGAACAGTTAGAAAAAGAAATTAGTAGATTTTTTTCACCCAAATTAAAAATTAAAAATCAACAAATTTTCAAATTATTATGGCTTTAGATAAAACAGGCATAGCAAAACGAATCGCACAAGAACTACAAAACGGATGGTATGTGAATTTAGGAATTGGCATTCCAACTTTAGTTGCTAACTATGTTCCGGACGGATTAGATGTTGAGTTTCAATCTGAAAATGGAATTTTAGGAATGGGACCATTTCCTTTTGAAGGCGAAGAAGATGCCGATTTAATTAATGCTGGTAAACAAACAATCACAGTTAAAAAAGGAGCTGTTTTCTTTGATTCAGCAACTTCATTTGCTATGATAAGAGGAAAACATGTTCAATTAACCGTTTTAGGAGCCATGGAAGTTTCTCAAAATGGAGATATTGCAAATTGGAAAATTCCTGGGAAAATGGTAAAAGGAATGGGTGGAGCGATGGACCTAGTTGCATCAGCAGAAAATATTATCGTTGCTATGATGCACAGTAATAAAGCTGGAGAGTCCAAAATATTAAAAGAATGCACCTTGCCATTAACAGGAGTCGGATGTGTAAAAAAGGTTGTGACCGAATTGGCGGTTATTGAAATAAAAGATGGTAAATTTCACTTATTGGAAAGAGCACCTGGAGTATCTGTTGAAGAAATTGTCTCAAAAACGGAAGGAGATCTTGTTGTTCCTGATTTCGTTCCAGAAATGGTAATCTGAAAACTTGAAAAATCTTAACCCAAAATACTTGAAAGCTCTTGAAGCATCAATCGCTGCTTCGGAAAAAATTATTGAAATTTATGAGGAAGGATTTGATTCTATTATAAAAGAAGATGGATCACCACTCACTAAAGCAGATTTAGCTTCCACTGAAATAATTGGTGCTATTTTAGAACCACTAAATATTCCTATTACCGGCGAAGAAACTGAAAAAATTGATTTTGAAGAACGTCAAAACTGGGAAGAATGCTGGTGCATTGACCCACTTGACGGAACCAAAGAATTTATTAGTCGAAACGGAGAGTTCGCCGTTAATATTGCATTAATTAAAAACAATGACCCTATTTTTGGTTTAATCGCATCACCAGTTAATCGCAATATAATTTTTGGTTCTAAAGAGACTGGAGTTTATTTATTGAATTTTGAAGATTTTCATAAATCTGAAAGATGGTTGAAAATAGAAGAACCAAAAGAAATGAATTATCCTTTAGTCATGTCAAGTTCCAGAAGTCATTATTCAGGGCAAGTTTTGGAGTTCATTCAAGAACTTGAATTGATTTCAGATAAAATTGAATTTTCTAAAAAAGGTTCATCCTTAAAATTCTTTGATCTCGCACAAGGAAAGACGGATGCTTATCCTCGTTTTGCTCCAACCATGGAATGGGACATTGCTGCGGGTCAAGCCATTCTAGAAGCCTTGGGTGGTTGCGTTTATGATGCTGACACGAAATTGCCTTTAAAATACAATAAAGCTAATTTGACAAATCCATTTTTTATTGCAAAAACGAAACCTTTGCTTGAAAAATTACCATGAATAAGATACTTTTAATTGTCTTTTTGTTTTTTTTCGCATTTACTAATGCTCAGCAAAATTTAATCTCAACTCACTCGTTTTTCAGAGATCAATTATTTGCCGCTAGAAAAGACAGTTTAAAAGGAAAGTCAAATTTATATAATGGTAATTCATTTTTACCAATCGTTGAGAGCAGATATAATTTACCTCGCTATTTAAAAGACACTTCGATTCAGTATTATGATTTCACCGAAATAATCTATAAAAAACATCTTATAGAACTTAAAAGCAAAGATTGTTTTCTATCGATTTCACCGTTAATCGATTTAGCAATTGGAAGAGATTTAAAAGACACAACAAAAATTAATCTTTTTCAAAATACACGCGGTATATTAATCGAAGGTGATTTATTTAAGAATTTTTCTTTTTCAACTTCACTTTATGAAAATCAATCTAGGATTAGTTCGTATGAAAAAACATTTGTGAATAATCATGGTGAATTTTATACTTACTGGTATGGTTTCGGACAACAAAATGCAGTAATACCCGGAAGCACAAGAACTAAGCCTTTCAAAACAAATGGCTATGACTATGCATATGCTATTGGGAACATCATATATAGTCCACATAAAAAAATTGATTTAATTGCAGGAAATAATCAACAATTTATAGGTTCAGGATATCGCTCCATGTTACTTTCGGATAATTCTTCATATGCACCCTATTTTCGGATTGACTACTATATTTCAAAACGATTTTCAATTAATTATCTTCGTTCTAGGAATATGAATTTGGTTCGTAAAAAAACCTATTCAACAGTTGAAGGCTACTATCAACCGAAGGGGCTTGCTGTCAACTATTTTTCATTCGAAGTTTCTGAAAAAATAAACATTAGTCTTTTCGAGGGCTCAGTTTGGTCAATGGGCGATTCACTTCGTACCAAACCGGTAAATCCAATTTTTTATAATCCAATACCTTTTGTGGCTTCTTTTCTTAAAGACAGTTTAAATTATGCGATTCAGGGATTGAATTTGAATTGGATATTGAATAAGCAAATAAGAACTTATGGTCAATTTGCAATTGGGAAATTGGATTTTAAACAAACAGCATTACAAATAGGAATGCGTGTTTACAATCTTTTTAAAGTGAAAAATTCAATGCTACTGACTGAATATAACTTCGCTAGTAAAAACATGTATCAATCTCCTTTCAGTAGATTAAACTACTCTAATTATAATCTTCCACTAGCGCATACAAAGGGAAATGCCTTTCATGAATTTGTTTTAAGATACAATATTGAAATTAACCGATATTACATTGATTTCAAATCCATTTCATATTATTTGAAAGATTATAATCCATACAATTTGCTTCCTGTTTTGAAAAACTCAGAATTAAAAACGGGGATGATCTTTCATAATCAAATTGAGCTTGGTTATCGAATGAATAAAAAAATTAATATAAACTTTTTTGCAAACGCAGTCTTTAGAAAAGACTTGATAAATAGCCAGACAAATTTTGTAGTTTCAGCCGGAATTAGAACGGCATTAATAAGCCATTATAATGACTATTGAAAAATCTTTTCTCTTGCTATTTTTAATTTTTAAAGCTCTTTCATCAAGTGCTCAATCAGGAATAACATGGCTGCGTGAAGATATGCCAAACGATTCGATATTTGCACCTTCGTTTGAAAATCATAGTTCACTATTACCTAAAATCAGAGTAACTCAACCACAAGCAAAAGGCTTTAATCTAGGGAAAACTCTAAATTTAATTCCTCTTGCCGATCTTACAACTTTTTATGATATTGATTTTGGATACCGATTGGGATTTGGTGCGGTAGTTGAATCAAATGCTAATTGGAAAAAAATGTTTGTGCGTGCTGGGGCGACTGGAGGTCTGGCATCTGAAGGATCAATTAATAACAATAGATTCGAATTCACACAAAACAATTCTTCATCCTTTGCCTATTTTCAGCCAATTGTCAGACTTTCCTATACACCAAATCACATTTTCAATTTTCAAATTGGTCATGATAAAAATTTTATCGGAGAAGGAAATCGATCTTTGTTTTTAAGTGATTTTGGAAAACCCTATTATTTTGGACAAATAAGAGCCAAATTTTGGCATGTAGAGTACCAGATGATGTATCAATTTTTCAATGAGGAATACAAATTATCAAAACGAAATAAATTTGCAGCTACTCATTATTTGAGTTGGAATATCTCAAAAAAAATCAACCTTGGAGTTTTTGAAAGTGTAATCTTTCAACCAAAAGATACCTTTTTATACAGAGGTTTTGATGTTGAATACTTGAATCCTGTTGTACTTTTCAGACCACAAGAATACGCTATGGGTTCCTCTGACAATGTACTCTTAGGAGCTAGCTTTTCAATAAAACTTAAAAAACAAACAATTTATGGGCAATTAATAGTTGACGAATTCTTACTTTCTGAAATAAAAGCAAAAAGTGGATGTTGGGCAAACAAATACGGAGGCCAGTTAGGAATCAAAGGTAAGTTCAACTTAAAAAAGGAGAATTTATTTTTTAGAGTTGAAGCAAATGCAGTTAGACCTTACACCTATTCGCACGTCAACTTGTTGCAGAATTATGGGAATCAAAATACAACTTTAAGCCATCCATATGGCGCGAATTTCATTGAAATCCTAGGAGAATTAAAATGGCAAAAAAAGAAGTGGTTTTGCAAGGTATTCATGAATTACGGACTACAGGGTTTAGATAAAAATGGAAAAAGTTATGGGGGGAATATTTACTTACCATATACGTTAAGACCAAGTGACTTTAATAATGAAGTTGGGCAAGGAATTAAGAATAACTTCTTTCGGTTTAATGCCCATGTCGCATATAAATTAACTAACTATGGAAATATCTATGCCTTTGGAGAAATTCAGTTTAGATATGATACTTCATTAAATTCAAAAGCTAGTTTGCTTCCCGTAATAGGAATTCGTTCATACATGTGGAACGATTATAGAAATTATTAAATAAAAAAGGCCATTTTTAATAAAAAAACAGCCTTTTTGTCGCTTAGTTCAATTGTATTATAATCCAAAAATTTGTCTGACCTCAACTTCTGTCATATTCCGTTTCTTGCCTTCGGGATTTAAATAAGTCCGGTTAACTAATCGTCCATGAATTGCAACTTTTTTCCCTTTTTCGCCATATTGCTCTATAAATTCAGCCAAATTTCCCCAAGCAAAAACTCGGTGATACTGAGTAACATTTCTATAATTACCATCATTTTTTCTCTCTGTTTTCCTTGTTTCTAATTTAAATCTTGCCACAGATTTACCATTGTCAAATTTTGTGATTTGTGTGTTTGTACCCATACTACCAATAAGCGTAATGTAATTTCTAACTGTTGTCATGTCTTGTAATTTTGAAAATTTATTGAATTGAATATATATAGTGGGGTCGGTAAACAGAAACCGGTTCAACATACCGACCCTCGTTGGATTTTTTAAAATGCTTGTATTATAGGATTATTAAATCATTGACTTCAACCTCTGAAATGAATTTTTTCTTCCCCTCAGAACTGTAAAAACGACTAATTAACCTTCCTTCGATAGCAAGTTCAGTTCCAATTTCAGCAAGTTCTTCAAGAACTTTAACCCATTTCCCCCAAGCTGTCAAGATGTGCCAATTGCTTCTTGATTTTGTATTACCCTCTTGATCCAAAAATATTTCTTTTGTTGACATTGTAAATTTTGCAACTCTTCGACCATTTTCCATGTTTGTTACTTTTGGGAGTGAGCTAACCTTACCTATTAAATTCACGTGATTCATTAATTTATAATTTTATGTTTATCTTTCCTTTAAAAATTTACTTTTCTGCTCTTGCTGAAATAATAAGAAAATCACTTATCTCAACAATTGTTGAATACCTCTTCTCACCTGATTTTGTCTCGTAGGATTGATTTACAAGTTTGCCCTCGAGCATGATTTCTTGCCCTTTATTTAATAACTTTTTAACTAACTCTGCGGTCTTACCCCAAGCACTTATATTGTGCCATTGTGTAATGTCTTGCCATTGGCCAGATTTGTCTTTATACCCTTCATTTGTTGCTAATGTAAAACGAGCCAGCGTTCGTCCCGCTTCAAAAGTTACGACTTCTGGTTGTGCTCCTAGTCTACCAATCAAACTCACTTTGTTTTTTAGTGCATTCATGTTTGTAATAATTTAAAAAGTTTGAAAAAAATTGTTTTAACCGATAACAGCATTCGAATTCTGAAATCGACACTGCAAAGTTTTGTGAAGCGAAAAATAATATTCGGTTATTTGTCGTTTATTTTCGTTATTTAGTCGTTTTTAATTGTTTATATATCTGATTATCTGTATTTTGATAATTAAATTAAAAAACAAAAAAACTGCTATTTATTCCAGATTTCCCAACTTTTTAATGCTTGTTCTTTGAGCATACTTGATCCATTAAGTATAGTTGATCCTGCATTTTGCGCTTTTTGAAGAAAGACACTCATTGGTGGATTATAAATTAAATCTATGACCAAATGGTCTTGAGTTAAAGCTTTAAAAGGAATATTTATAAATTCGTTTGTATTGGGAAATGTCCCAACCGGAGTGCAATTAACGATGACCTTGCAAGATGCTATCATAAACTCATTCAATTCCAAGTAAGAAAAATGATTTTGTCTATCATTTGGATTATTAGATATAAAAAATACATCTATTCCAATAGATTTAAAGACATACGCAACAGCTTTTGACGCTCCTCCTGTGCCAAAAATCAATGCGCGTTCATGCTTATAAGTTAAAAATGGCTTGATACTTTGCCGAAATCCATAAACATCCGTATTAAATCCAATTTTTTTACCGTTGTCAAACTGAATAACATTTACAGCGCCTATTTCTCCTGCAACTGAATCAAGGTCATCTAAATAAGGAATTATTTGCTCTTTATAAGGAATCGTAACATTTAGACCTTTCGGATTTATTTCAAATACTTCCAAAACAGATGATATTTGAGGAATTTCAAATAATCTATATTCCGCGTTGATATGATTTTCATTGAAATACTTATTGAAAAATGCGGGTGAAAACGAGTGCTCCAAAGACTTTCCGATAAGACCAAATAACTCAGGCATAATTTATTAATTGTATAAAACAAAAAAACCTCAGATTACTCTGAGGTTTAGTACCCGGGGTGGGAATCGAACCCACACACCGTTGCCAGTACAGGATTTTGAATCCAGCGCGTCTACCAGTTCCGCCACCCGGGCATGTCATTAAATAATGAACAGGCAACAAAGATAAAACTTTTTTTCAAAGTTGAAATAATTTAATCAGTAGTTTCATTTATAAATTGAATCCATTGATCCACTGATTTAGCATCGGTGATACTAAAATTACCTGAATCTATTCTGCGAAGTGCTATTAATGTAGCTCCGCTATTTAATTTTTTACCGAAATCATTTGCAATGGAGCGAATATAAGTTCCTTTTGAGCATTTAATTTTGAAATCAATTTCCGGAAATCTTGTTGTATCCATTTCGAAAGAATCGATTTGAACTTTCACTTGTTTCATCTCAACTTCCTTACCCGCTCTTGCAAAATCATATGCTCGTTTTCCATCGATTTGTTTGGCAGAAAAAACGGGAGGAGTTTGTAATTGTTCTCCGATAAATGATTTTCGAGTAAATTCAAGCAATTCCGTTGTGATATGCTCTGTAGAAAACTCCTGATTATATTCTGTTTCTAGGTCGAAAGAAGGAGTGGTTTTGCCAACTAAAAAAGTACCAGTATACGTTTTTTCAGCTCCTGTAAAAGATTCGATCAATTTTGTATGTTTACCAATACAAATAACCAATAATCCTGTTGCAAGTGGGTCAAGAGTGCCAGCGTGACCAACCTTTAGTTTCTTTACTCCAAGTTTTCTTTTAAGATTCCAACGAATTTTATTTACCACATCGAATGAAGTCCATCCATAAGGTTTGTCTACTAAAATTGTTTCGCCAACAATAAAATTCATTATAAACTAAAATAAGCTAATAGAATTGCCCCAACAATAATTCTGTACCAACCCCAGACTTTGAAACCATATTTTTGAAGAATTCCAATAAACAATTTTATTGCCAATGCCGCAACAATAAATGCAATAACATTACCAACAACAAAAGCAGTAATATTCTCCTTCGAAGCAAGAATCATTTCATATCCCTTTTGCTCTATTCCTTGATATTTCCAATCTTTTAGAAAGACGGAATAGGCCGTAACTGCCAACATCGTCGGAACAGCAAGAAAAAAACTAAATTCCGCTGCCAATTTTCTTGTTAAACCTTGTTGCATTCCACCAATAATAGAGGCAGCTGCCCTACTCGTTCCAGGCATCATTGCTAAACATTGCCAAAAACCAATAATAACCGCTTTTTGAATTGAAATATATTCTTCCTCCTTAACAATTGCCTTTTTGAAAATTTTGTCAATGAACAATAAAATAAAACCTCCAATAATCAGTACAATTGCTATTGGAACAGGTTTTTCAAGAACTGCTTCAATTTTATCATCAAATAGTTTTCCTAGGATTAAAGCAGGAATTACAGCCAATGCAAGTTTTATATAAAACTGATAAGATTTAAAGTCTAAGAATTTTCTCCAAAATAAAAATACAACAGAAAGTATTGCTCCAAATTGAATAGATACTTGAAACATTTTTACAAACTCATCGGATTCAATATTCATTATTGAACTTGCAAAAATCATGTGTGCCGTAGATGAAATCGGCAAAAACTCAGTCAATCCTTCTATAAGGGCGAGGATAATTGATTCAATAAAAGTCATCTTTATTATTTAGATTTCTTTCTCATATCAACGTCATTTTCATTTGACATTGCATCTCCAGATTCATTTGATGGAGATTTTTTCATGATTGAATATAATATTACAACATAGCCAGCAACAATTAGAATTGGTGCAATCTTAATTCTTGTAGTACTAAAAAGAGCATTGGCATCAAATTTACTTGGATCATCTGTTCCTCCTCCGATCATAAGAATGTATCCCAAAATATTTATTGCTAATCCAATAAATAGCCATTTGTAATTCTGTGTATTAAAACCGAAATGTTTAATTGGGTCTTTCATTTGCTTTTTTTTAATTCAGTTGAATGATAAAACTAATATAAATCATCTAATTTCATGCGAAGATACTTGTTTAATGCAAACCAAGTAGAAATTAAAGTAATAAAAACACCAATTATTATTAGTGAAGCAATTAACAATAGAAATGATTGAATTGTATAATTTATTTCCAAGCTAATTAACACATTGTTCCAGGCATAAAAAACAGAAAGTAACAATGCCAAACCAATTATTGCAGAAACAATTCCTTGCAGAACTGCTTGCCAGAGAAATGGTTTTCGTATGTATGAACCTGTTGCTCCAACTAGTTGCATGGTTTTTATAGTAAAGCGTTTTGAATAAAGTGCCAATCGAATTGTATTGTTAATCATGGCAACTGCTATAATTATTAGTAAAATCGCAACAGATAAAAAAAGAAATACGAACTGTTTGAATCCAAGATTTACTTTTTCAACGATTGATTTATCGTAATTTACTTCATCAATTTCCTCTGGGAAAAGATTTAATAATTTTTTCTTAACCAAGGTCATTCCTTTCTTAGTGGCATACTGTTCCTTGGGATGAAAGCCGATAGTTGGAGGTAAAAGATTTTCACCTTTTAATATTTCATACATTTCTTTTTCATTCTGATTTTCACCACCAAATTCCTTTATAGCTCTTTCAGGTGAAACAAAATATACATCTTTAAATTCACTCCAGCTTTTCAACTGTAATTCAACTTGTTTTATGTCAGCATCATTCATTTCAGACTTAAAAAAGATATCACCTTGCAAACTTTCTTTTGCTTGTTTTTCGACACTTTTCAAACCAAAAACTCCACCTAAAACTAAACCAATCATAAATAAAACTAACGATATTCCAATAACCGTTGAAATGTAACTGGTCCTCAAACCTTTTTTACCAAGTTCTTCTGCTTTTTCTGACATAATGCGAAAATAATCAATGCATTTAATCAATATCGAATTTTCTCTTCAAGTATTTAACCGACCGCTGTGGATTGATTACAAAATTATAAGTACTACTACTTAGCTACTTCGGAATTGATACGTAATCTCTAATTCGTAAGCCTCTGTATTTTGATATATACATCTATAATTAACCTAATTTCAGTTCATACAATATCAACCTTTGGTCTATAAATCGAAAGAAAAGATATGAAGGCTTTAAAATTTATTTCAATGATATTTTTGACAATGACAATTAACTGCTTGTCTGCACAAATTGGAAAAGTTTGGGCGACTGTAAATAACACTTCCATATTGCCGGTTCAAAATGAGAACCTTTTAGAATCTTCTAATGCCGATTTAAATAATGCAATTCAGACATTAAATATAGTTTCCTTAAAAAAAGCACTACCAAATTCAAAAAAGGAGAACTTACAAAAAGTATATGAGATCTCATGTGCTTGTGATAAAAATGAATTATACGCCTATCTTGTAAATCAAGTAAATGTATTAACTGATGTAGTTATTGCACCAGAATATGAATCCTTAGCTTTACCAAACGATTACCATGCTACCTTCACTAATGATTATGCTCTTGATTTGATTAACGCTGAAGGAGCTTGGGAAATTACAAAAGGAAATAGCAACTTTATTATTGCGATTTCTGACCAGAACTTATATCCAAATCATGAAGAACTAGCAAATAAAATTGTGTATTATGATTCAACAAACAACCTTATTCAAGAACATGGTACTGCCGTGGCAATTTTAGCAGCTGGAAACACGAATAACTCGATTGGAAAAAGTGCAATTGGTTACAACAGTAAACTTGCTTTTTACCAAATGAATTACAATGAACTTTTAGTAGCAAGTTATGCAGGTTCCAAGGTAATAAATGTTAGTTGGACCTCCGGTTGTGAATACAACCATTATGCGGAAGAAGTAATTAATGAAGTATATAATAACGGAACATTCATTGTAGCTGCTGCAGGAAATGGCACAACTTGTGGAGGTCCCGAAAATCTTGTTTACCCTGCATCTTTCGAAAATGTATTCGCTGTTACCAGCATTGGTCCTCATGATAATCACGAAAGAACTGTTGGTCTAGCTTCAACCACTCATCAACATAACAGTACAGTAGATTTAAGTGCTCCAGGTTATGATGTCGCTATTTCTGGAACGAGTGGAATTTATTCAACCGGAACAGGAACTTCTTATGCCGCTCCACAAGTGACTGGCACAATTGCACTAATGCTTGCAGAAAACCCATGTCTTACAAACAATGAAATTGAAAGTATACTAAAAAATACTTCCGTTGACATCAATCCTTTAAATGTAAATTATATTGGTAAAATTGGAACTGGACGACTTAATGCAGCTGGGGCTGTTTCAATGGCTAAAAATTTATCAGCAACAATCACAAATGTTTCTTGCTTCGATGGAAATAATGGAGCAATTGATTTAACAGTTAACTCTGAAAATCTGATTTCTTTTAACTGGACAAATGGTTCACAGAGTGAAGATTTAACAAATTTGATTGCAGGAACATATAAAGTTGAATTTGAATTTATTGGTGGTTGTAAACTTTGGGAAAGTTTTACAATTGGTCAACCAGACTCAATTCGTATTTCTGCTCAAATCACAGAACCAACAAATAGTTCATTTGGATCAATCTCATTAAATATAACAGGAGGAATGCCTGATTATACACTCAACTGGAATAACTCTGAAACATCAGAATCTATTTTCAACTTAGAAAGTGGTAGTTATGAGGTAACAATTACTGATAACAATGGTTGTAAAAAAACAGAAACATTCGAGCTTATCAACGCAAGCCAAAATTATTCTGCTGGTTTAAATGAATCAAGCGACAATAATACAAGACTTTATCCTAATCCTTGCAATGGAATTGCACAACTTCAGTGGAATAACGAACAATACGAGTCTTTAAGTCTTATCAATGAAAAAGGTGAAATCGTTTTAAATGAATCAGTAAGATTTTCAAATACATTTAATTTTGAAGGTTTATCCCCAGGGATTTATTTCAT
>CANGLG010000016.1 GCA_947454395.1 Flavobacteriales bacterium | reverse complement strand
GATAATTTATTCCAATAAAACTTGGGCATTTTACAATAAAAATGTTTTTGACGGAATTATGAATCGTAGAATTCATAAAATAATGACAGAAGAACAGGTTGTTCCCTTTGTTCAAAAATGGAATAATGAAATTTGTTTTACCAGCCGAAATAATGATTTATCAAAATTAAAAGATACTGTTTGGCTTTGTGTAAATGATGACGAACATTCTCAATTTAAAATTCCTGTTCCGGGAATTGTAACCTCAAGGTATGGATTCAGAAGTGGAAGAAATCACAATGGAATTGATTTAGATCTTGATGTCGGTGATACAGTTTGCTCAGCATGGTCGGGAAAAGTACGTTATGCAAAATACAATGAAGGTGGTTTTGGTAATTTGGTTATTGTTAGGCATTACAACGGTTTAGAAACTTTCTATGCACACATGAGCAAATTGCTAGTTTTTCCCGATCAAGAGGTGAAAGCAGGTGAACCAATTGGTCTCGGAGGTAATACAGGCCATTCTTTTGGAGCTCATTTACATTTTGAAGTTCGATTTTACGATTCGCCAATGAACCCGGAGGAAATATTTAATTTTGATAAAAAGGAACTTAAAAATGAAAATTTGTTTGTTCATAAAGGACTTTTTCGTCCAGGAGCCAAACCAAGTGATTATTACGAGGAACACCCACAAGATTCACAAACACAAACAGTTCAGCAACCTGTTGTTGTAAGAACGCCACAAGTTAAATACTACAGAGTAAAATCGGGTGATACTTTAACTGAAATTGCTGACAGAAACAATATCACAGTTTCAAAATTATGTCAGTTAAATGGAATAAAGCCAACAAGTGTGTTGCAAGTAGGTAGAAGTTTAAGAATAAAATAAAATGAAAAAGATAATTATAGGATTTGTTTTGTTTGCCGTATTACTGTCTTGTTCGGGATATAATAAAGTTGTAAAAGGAGATAATTATCAGGAGAAATTTGATTTAGCAAATAAGCTGTTTGAAGAAAAAGATTTTGACCGATGCATCGTTTTGTATGAGCAAATTTATCAGCATTCACCAAAGACTGGAGAAGGAGAATTGGCATATTATCGCTTAGCCAAGAGTTACTACGAAATAGAAGATTTTTATATGTCCGGATATTATTTTAGTCAATATATTCAGCGTTACCCTTACAGTCAAAAAAATGAAGAAGCTCATTTCTTAATGGCGCTTTCAAGTGTTAAAAATTCACCAGAGTATTCCTTGGATCAAACGGAAACAGAGGGAGCAATAAACACTGTCCAGCAATTCATAGACCGTTATCCAAATTCTTCGTTAATAGACTCATGCAATCGTGTAATGGATCGACTACGATTTAAACTCGAGTATAAGGAATATGATCATGTAAAACTTTACGATAAAACAGAAAATTATAGGGCAGCGCTTACAGCAGGAGAAATATTCCTTGAAAAGTATTCAAAATCAAAGTTTTGTGAGGAAATATATTACTTGACTATAAAAAATTCTTATTTATTGACGATTAATAGCATTGAATCAAAAAAAATAGAGCGAATTGAGAAAACTTGGGAAAGAATGCTTAACTTTGCTATCCTTTATCCTCAGTCCAACTTCAAAAAGGAAGTTAAAGCAATTGAAGATAAAGTCTCTGAGTTAAGAGGAACAAAAACTGATTAAATTTAAAGAATGAGCATTAAAAACACAGCAGCTGAGAAAACCACGGTTACAAGAGATACAATTCTTTTGGAGGAAAAAACCGGAAATATCTACGAATCTTTGGTTGCAATTTCAAAAAGAGCCAATCAAATTAGTACAGAAACAAAAGAAGAATTAACTCAAAAACTTCAAGAGTTTGCAACTTCAACAGATAATCTGGAAGAGATTTTTGAAAATCGTGAGCAAATAGAAATTTCTAAGCATTACGAAAAAATGCCTAAGCCAACAGCTGTTGCAACTCAGGAATTGCTCGAAGATAAAATCTATATGAGAAAACCGGAAGATAAGTAATGTTTGGAAAGCGCATCCTTCTTGGAATAACAGGAGGTATTGCAGCTTATAAAATTGCTTACCTAATTCGATATTTAAAAAAAGAAGGGGCAGAAGTCAAATGTATAATGACTCCTGCCTCTTGTGATTTTATAAGCCCGCTAGTTGTTTCAACCTTGTCTCAAAATCCTGTAGCGATTGAATTCTGGAATAAGCAAACGGGAGTTTGGATGAATCATGTTGAACTTGCGCTTTGGGCTGAGTTATTTGTTATCGCACCTGCAACGGCAAATACAATTTCTAAGATGGCTAATGGAGGTTGTGATAATTTACTTCTTGCAACTTATCTTTCTATGAAAACGAAAACGGTAATTGCTCCAGCCATGGATTTGGATATGTATCAGCATCCTACATTTAAAAGGAATTTAGCTCAATTAATTGAAGACGGTGTTTTTGTTATTCCTGCAACATCAGGTGAGTTAGCGAGTGGATTGGAAGGGCAGGGTAGGATGGAAGAACCAGAACAAATTTTGGAATTCATAAAATCAAAGTTGGAATTTTCAACTGCTTTGAAAAATAAAAAAGTATTAATTACTGCTGGTCCAACTTATGAAGCGATAGATCCTGTTCGTTTTATTGGCAATCATTCAAGTGGTAAAATGGGTTTTGAACTTGCTAAAGCTTGCTTGAGCCAGGGATATCATGTGACTTTAGTTTCTGGTCCAACGAATCTCGAACTAGTACATTCAAATTTAGAATTGATAAAAATAGAGTCGGCAGAAGAAATGTTGTCAGCTGTTCAGTCTGTTTGGAATCAAATCAATATTGGAATTTTTGCTGCTGCTGTGGCTGATTACAGACCCAATAAAAAGGCCGAACAAAAAATTAAAAAATCAGAAAGTGAAATGACTATCGCGTTGGTTAAAAATCCGGATATACTTCGCTGGGCTTCTGATAATAGGACTAATAATCAATTTGTATTAGGTTTTGCTCTTGAAACAAATAATTCTCTCGAAAATGCGTTTTCAAAACTGTATGGTAAAAATCTTGATTTGATAGTTTTGAATTCTCTTGAAAATAAAGAAGCAGGATTTAAAAAGGACACAAATAAAATTGTTATCTTAGATAAACAGAAAACTCAAATTGAATTTGAATTGAAATCGAAAAAAGAAGTTGCCGTCGACATAATTAATACAATTGAAAAATACTTGATGTAATGACTAAATACGCTGTTTTATTTTTTCTATTTTTTACTCGATTACTTGTAATTGCACAAGAATTGAATTGCCAAGTAAGTGTTCAAGTAGATGCGAAAGTTGAGGTGAGTTCAACGGAACAAGAAATCATTAAGCAATTGAAACAAAGTATTTTTGATTTCATGAATAACACGCAATGGACAAAAGATCAGTTCAAAACAGAGGAAAGAATAAATTGTAATATCCAAATTCAAATTAAAAATATACCGAGTACTGGAAATTACACAGGCTATATTCAAGTTCAGTCTACAAGACCAGCATTTAATTCGAATTACAATTCAATTTTATTCAATTTTCAAGATGATGACGTGGCATTTTCTTATTCAAGAAATGCAGTATTCAACTATTCACAAAATCAATATAAGGATAATTTATCTTCGATTCTCGCTTTCTATGCTTATTTCATTATCGGAATGGATTACGATTCATTTTCATTGAAAGGTGGTAATCAGTATTTTAATGAAGCTCAACAAATTGTTTCGAACGCTCAAATGTCCGGAGCATCGGGTTGGAAAGCTAGTGAATCAGGTAAAAGAAATCGATATTGGTTGGTTGATAATATACTTCAACCCGTTTTTGAACCTCTTAGAGAATGTAATTACACGTATCATCGCAAGGGAATAGATATGCTTTACGAAAATAAAGTAGAAGCAAAAAAATCAATGCTTGCGGCATTAAATAAATTAACTCCTGTAGTTCAGAATAGACCAAATACGGTTAACATACTTAATTTTTTGAATGCCAAAGTTGTAGAATTGAAAAATGTACTTTCTGATTCTGAAACGAAAGAAAAAACTGATTTTGTTAATTTATTGAAGAAACTGGATTCAGGTAACTCCTCTAAATATCAGGAAATTCTCAATTAAACATGTTGCAACGACTTCATATCCTTAATTTTGCTTTGATTGAAGAAGCAACAATTGACTTCAATAAAGGATTTACGGTCATCACAGGGGAGACAGGTTCAGGAAAGTCAATTTTATTGAATGCTTTAAACCTTATTCTCGGCGAACGAGCAGATTTTACAGTTATTGGTTCAAAATCAAATAAATCTATTGTTGAAGCGACATTCGAGATTTCTGACAGATTGAAAGCTTTTTTTCTTGAAAACGATTTAGATTTTGATAAAACCCTTTTGGTGAGAAGAGAGATTTTAAAGGAAGGAAAGTCCAGAGCATTTGTGAATGATACGCCAGTACAACTAAATGTACTTAAAAATCTTACCTCTCAGTTAGTTCAAATACACTCTCAATACAATACGCTTGAGCTCAAATCAAAGACATATCAGCTTGAGTTGCTAGATATATTGGCTGGATTAGAAAATGATCGTCTTAAAGTTGCAAGAATTTTCAATGAGCATCATCTTTTGAAAAAACAACTTCAATCAATTAAATCCGAGTTGGAAACTGCACAAGCGAATCAAGATTACAATCAATTTGTGTTAAGTGAATTGGATGAACTTCATCTTGATAAGACAGATTATTCCCAAACTGAACAGGAATTGAATCGTCTGGAAAATGCAGAAGCACTAAAATCTCTGTATTATTCTTTAGTCAATACCACCGAAGATCAGGGTTTTTATTCCAACTTGAAGTCAGTGAAAAATGGATTTGAGAAATATGCATCAACCGATAAGTTGGCTGCCTCTTTTTCTGAACGATTGAGTTCTCTGCTTATAGAAATAAAGGAATTATCTTCAGATGCTGAAAAAGAACTTGGTGATTTGGAAATGTCTGGAATGAATTTAGAAGATTTGACTGTAAAACTTGACAAATTCAATCGCATTCTAAACAAACACCGATTGACCAATCAAGAAGGTTTGCTTGCCTTCAAAAAAGAAATCGAAGGAAAAGTGATTGGATTGGAGAATTTTGAAGACCAGTGTGATTTATTAAAAAAGAACTTAAATTCCAAATACAATTTCCTTTTTGATGAATCAGAAACATTGCACAAAAAACGAATCAAAGCAAGTCCGCATATTGAAAAACAATTAAAAGAAATATTAAATTCGTTGAAATTGCCTGATACAGACTTGCGATTTGAATTAGCCACGCAAACCGAAATAAGCAGTTTTGGTATATCTGAGATTTCATTTTTATTTTCTGCAAACAAAGGAATGACGGCTGTACCGGTTGAAAAAGCTGCAAGTGGAGGTGAACTTTCTAGAGTAATGTTGGCTTTGCAAAAAATGGTTTCTGAAAAACGAGAATTACCAACAATTTTATTTGATGAAATTGATACGGGTGTCTCGGGTGATGTTGCTCAAAAAATAGGATTATTATTAAATCAAATGGGTCAAACGGTTCAATTGATTGCCATTTCACATTTGCCTCAGGTTGCAGCACAAGCCAAAAATCATTTGATTGTGAAAAAACAAATTGAAAATAATGAAATGAAAGCAAGCGTTCAGGTAGTAAATGAAGAGCAACGTGTTGTTGAAATTGCCCGCTTATTGAGTGGCGAAGAAATTTCTGATGCCGCATTATCAAATGCGAAAAACCTCATGTTAAATTAATATTTCGTGGATTTTCAGTTGAAATTTAATATTCCGGAATCTCATTTTAAAATTGAATTTTTAGATCCAATTGTCTTTTTAGGGAGCTGTTTCTCTGATGAAATGAGTTTGTTGGCTAAGCAACATGGGTTTCATGTCACTGCAAACCCATTTGGCACGTTGTTTCATCCATTGGCAATTGCACAGAATATGTTGGATGCGTTGCAAGATAAAGCAGACACGAATATAGTGCGGCATGAAGACATTTATTTTGATTATAGTTGTTCCGGAAAAATATTTGGAATGAGTGAAAATGAACTGAAAGAAAAAGTTTTATTTCTTCGAAATGATTTAAAAAGAGAACTAAAAACTGCTTCTTATCTTTTCGTTACGTTTGGAACTGCTTTTGCTTACCATTTGAATGAAACAAATCAAGTAGTTGGAAACTGTCATAAACAGCCATCACATACATTCTCGAAGAAATTGACTGAGATAGAAGAAATTGTGTCGATTTGGAATAACGTTATTTCAGAAATAAAACGCTTCAATCCTAAAATTGAAATTTGTTTTACAGTTAGTCCTGTACGCCATTCCAAAGATGGTTTGCATGAAAATAACCTAAGCAAATCCACTTTGCTGTTGGCTTTAAATCAAATAAAGTCTCAATATGACATTACCTATTTCCCAGCCTTTGAATTGGTAAATGATGTTTTGAGGGATTATCGTTTTTTCAAGGAAGATTTTGTACATCCTAACCAACAAGCTATTCAGTTCGTTTGGGAAAAATTCATGCAAACTTTTTTAAAGTCTGAAACCTTGCAATTAGCTAAAAAAGTAAAAGATCTTAAGCTTGCAATGCAACATAAACTGCAATATCCAGAGAGTAAAATGGCTTTAGATTTTCAAAAGCGCCTTGATGAACGTAAAAGGCTATTGGAAACCGACAATATGATAATTTGCTGGGATATTTAATTTCTTGAACAAAGTTCAATTTTATCTGATTTCTTATAATTTTCCGATAAAAGATTTTCTAGTTAATTCTCTTTTTAGAAATAATTTTTCATGTTCCTGTTACATTTGAAATAAACTTGCGTTATTAACATCAAAGAGACTGCAAGCTCTTTTAATCTCCATTTATTAACTATAAAACCAAAAGTCATGAACATGAATTTAATGTATCATCAGTCTAGTATTATCCTTCAGGAAGAACTAAAAATTATTGAGCGAGCCAAAACTGATCCTTATTATTTTACTCCCTTGTACAAAAAGTACTACAATTCTATTTTTAGATATGTTTACAAAAGGGTAGATGAAGAGGATGCTGCATATGATATTACGTCGAACGTATTTGTTAAAGCGCTAGGAGCGATTCATAAATTTGAATTCAGAGGTGTGCCATTTTCGTCATGGTTGTTTCGAATTGCTAAAAGTGAACTTTATCAATCTTTTCGCGATAAAAAATCTACGAATACTGTAAATATTGAAAATGTAAAGCAACTATCATCAGTTGACGAAATAAATGAGGATTTTACAGAAGAAGATAGACGTAAGCTTTTAATAACACTTTCGGCATTGAAAGCATGTCAAATTCAATTAATTGAAATGCGGTATTTTGAAAAACGATCTTTTAAAGAAATAGGTGAATTAACAGGTATGACTGAGAATAATGCAAAGGTTAAGACTTTTAGAGCATTAATTAAGTTGAGACAGAAATTCAAAACAAGAAGGGAATAACTATTTAAAATTTAGTAAAAAAACTAAAAATCATAAAACATTTCTTTTTTCAAGTCTAACCACTCAAGTGTAGCATGACAGAAAATGTCTTCAATTATTTCTTTCGGTAAATCACTTTCTTCAATGAACTTACCAATTTCTAAATCTCCAAGCGGGAATGGATAATCAGATCCTAGGCAAACTCGCTTGGAGCCTTGCATATTTAATATGTATTTCAAGGCATCAATGTCATGCGTTATTGAATCTACCCAAAATTTTCCTAGATATTCTCGTGGATTGCGCTGATTGTCGATTGCTACCAAATCTGGGCGACAATTAAACCCATGTTCAATCCTTCCTAACGTAGGGAGAAATGATCCGCCAGCATGAGAGAAGCATATTCTTAGGTTTGGTAGCCGTTCTAATACACCACCAAAAATCATGGAACAGGCTGCGCGAGAAGTCTCAGCCGGCATTCCAACGAGCCATGGTAGCCAATATTTTTTCATGCTTTCAAAGCCCATCATTTGCCAAGGGTGAATCATTACAGCCATTCCAAGTCGTTCACAGGCTTCAAATATTGGGAAAAATCTTTCTTCACTTAAATTTTCATCATTGATGTTAGAACCGATTTGAATTCCAACATGTCCAATTTTCTTTGCTCGTTCCAATTCTTGAATCGCTGCTTCTGTGTCTTGCATTGGAATTGTTGCCAAACCAATGTAGTTTTTCGGGTGATTTGAAACGAGTTCGGCAATGTGATCATTTAGAAATTCTGAAAGGGCTAAGCAATCTTCGGTTTTTGCCCAATAAGAAAACATTACAGGTATGGTACAAACAACCTGAACTTGCGTATTGAATTGTTCATATTCCCCAATTCTCAAATTTTCATCCCAGCAATTTTCTTTTATTCTTCTAAAAAATTGACCACCCTGCATCATATCTGCGGTAGCATCTTCATTGTGTACTAAATGTATGAATTTCCCGTAACCAAATTTCTCTGTCCAATTAGGCATAATTTTGGGAATGATGTGGGTATGCATATCAATTTTCAGCATCGTTATAGTTTTTCACGAAGATAGATGGAAATGATTTTGCTGTTCAATGTTTCGTTAAAAGGAAATTAACAATTTTTATTTTTATTTGTTAACTTCTTTATTATAAAATAAGATTGTTACTTTTACAAACGTTAACCATTTGGTTAAACTATGAAGTTAAAAGATTCCAATACCGAAGAGCGAATAATGGAGGCAGCAAAAGCTGTTTTTATGAAATACGGACTGTATGGTGCAAGAATGCAGGATATTGCCGACACAGCAAAAATCAATAAAGCACTCCTTCATTATTATTTTAGAAATAAGGAAAAATTGTTTGACCAAGTATTTGATGGAGCCCTTTCAAGGTATTTTGAGCAAATGGAAGTAATTCATGATGATTCATTGCCAATTCTTGAAAGAATTCTTATTTACGTCGTTCAAATCATTGATTTTCTTTCGGAATACCCGCAGATGTCTATGTTTATCATCAAAGAAATAAGCATAAATGAAAAACTATTCAAAGAAAAAGTTCACAAAATAAAAAGAAATAAAAACGCGAATATTCTTACAATTCTAGAAAAGAGCAGAAAGTTTAATGAGATTCCTGATATAGATCCGGTCTTATTTTTAATTCACCTACATTCTCTTTGTTCTTATCCGTTTTTAGCTGCACCAATTTTTAAGGTTATAACAGAGAATAGCAATATTCCTTTTCATGACCCTAGCAATCTTAAACTAAAACAATCAGTGAAGGATTATGTAATCTATACGTTAACAAAAAAATCAATCTAATGAGAAATAAATTTTTGGCTATAATAATAGTTCTTATTGCTTTTACCTCCTTAATAGGACAAACCAATAAACTCAGACTAGACTCCTGTGTGGCAATTACAAAGCGAAATTATCCCATGTTGCAACAAAATGGGTCGCTAAAAAATATTTCTGCTGTAAACATTCGAGGAATCAACGAAAATTGGTTACCAAAACTTTCATTGTCAGCGCAAGGTGTATACCAAACAGAAGTCGTACAATTTAATTTTCCAGGAACAAATTATAGTTTTCCGCACGACTCCTACCTCGCGAATCTTGGAATTGATCAGCTACTGATTGATGGAGGACAGATTAAACAACAACGCAATATCGAAAATATCTCCGCTCAACTTGAAGTTCAAAAAAATGAAGTGGAACTTTATAAGTTAGTTGATCGTGTGAATCAACTCTACATTGGAATCTTACTTACTAGAGAGAATTTGAATATGTTAAACTTATACAAATCGAATCTAGAAAACAGAAGGAAAAATCTTGTTTCTGCTTCTCAAAACGGATTAGCTTTGGCTAGTAATTTGGACGAAATTGATGCAGAATTATTGAAGAACGAACAAACGACTATTGAAGCGAAAGACAACCTTCAAGCACTTTTCGCGAATCTTTCTTTGTTGACAAATTTGACGATTGACGAATCTATAGAGTTTGAAATGATTGCATTGGGTGAGGACAAAATAAATAATGGCCAGAAGTCAAATTTGCGTCCTGAAATGAAACTGTTTGATTTACAAGATCAATTGATTGATGCTCGTTATCGCCTGACTAATAAAATGGCTTTGCCCAAATTGTCTTTTGGAATGGCTGCTAATTTTGGACGTCCGGGACCAAATTTTATAAATCAAGAATTGAGATTTTTTGGAAGTGCCTCGCTTAATTTCAGATGGAACATTAGTTCGCTCTATGGTTTTAATCGTGAAAAGTCTAAATACCAGATTAACAAAGACATGGTAGATGTGCAAAGAAAAACTTTTTTACTCTCACTTGAATCAACTTTAAATACGCACTCCGCTCAAATTTCATCTATGGAAAAATTGATTCAGAAGGACAAAGAGATTATTGAAAAACGAGAGAGTATTTCATCAGTTACAGCATCTCAATTAGATAATGGAAAAATCAATGTGACCAATTACTTATGGCAATTGAATGAAGAAATGGCCGCAAAACTGAATTTAAAAATTCATGAAATAAAATTGATGAATGCAAAATCAAATTACAATACAACCAAAGGATTGGAAAAATTTTAATTAAATCTTATATTAATAAAAAATGGAAAACGAAAAACCAAAATCAAAGAAAAAAGCAATAATTTTTGTAGCAATTATTGTCATCATTGGAGCAATCGGAGGGATTTACTACGCAAAGAATGCAAACATTGAATCAACTGATAATGCCCAAATCGATGCCGATATTATTCCGATTCGTTCAAGTATTAACGGTTATGTTAAATCCATTCATTTTGAAGACAATCAATTGGTAAAAAAAGGAGATTTGCTACTTGAAATCGATGACACTGAATTACAAGCGCGTGTGATGCAAGCAGAAGCAGCACTTGAAAATACAAAAGCAAATTTATTAGCGGTTAAAAATAATGCAGTTGCAAGTTCACAAAACGCAGATGCAGCAGTATTGAGCAGCGAAACAACCGAGCAAAATATTGCGGTTTCCAAAGCACGATTAACGAAGGCAAAAGAAGATTATCGCCGAATTAAAAATATGTTTATTGAAAAAGCTGCTACACAAGCTGAATTAGACGGTATTAAAGCAGAATTGGATGTTGCAGAGGCTCAGTTTAAAGCTGCAAATAATCAATTCAAGGCCTCAACAGCTCAATCCTTGGGAGTACGCTCTCAATCAGAAGGTCAGAAATCGATGGTAGCTCTTGCAGAAGCAATGATTCGTCAAAGAGAGGCGGAATTAATTTTAGCTAAAACGCAATTGGGATATTCTAAAGTTTTGGCGCCTTGCGATGGAATAGTTTCTAAAAGAACAGTTGAGGTAGGTCAGTTTATTTCTGCCGGTGCGCCCTTATGCTCTATTATAGATAATTTACACTTGTCAATTTCTGCAAATTTCAAAGAAACACAAGTTGGAAAAATTAAGAAAGGACAATCTGTTGAAATAGAAATAGATGCCTATCCTAAAATGAAGTTGAAAGGTAAAATAGTTTCTTTTATTGGTGCAACCGGAGCAAAGTTTTCATTGCTTCCACCTGATAACTCAACTGGTAATTTTGTTAAAATTGTTCAGCGTGTTCCTATAAAAATTTCATTGGAAAATCTAACAGCTGAGCAAACAAAATTGTTATATCCCGGATTGAGTGCCTTTGTTGCTGTAAATACGAAATAAGGGTGAGTACTGCGACAATTTCACAGCCAATTATTCGTTACCCCGAAGGTGCTGAAAAGTGGATTCTGGTAATCACAGCAATAAGTTGTGCTTTATTGGAATTAATAGATGCTACGATTGTAAATGTTTCATTAAGAGAAATTAGTGGAAGCATTGGCGCAACTACTACTGAAATCGCTTGGGTCGTAACAGCATATGCCATTTCAAATGTAATTATAATTCCGTTGACGAGTATGTTATCTGATTTATTTGGTCGCAAAACATACTTTACGGCATCGGTAATCATATTTACATTTTCCTCTTTAATGTGCGGTTTTTCCAACAACTTGTGGATGTTAGTTTTTTGGCGTTTTGTTCAGGGACTTGGCGGAGGAGGATTACTTTCAACGGCACAAACCATCATCATCGGTGCATTTCCTCCAAACAAAATGGGTACGGCAAATGCTGTATTTGGAATGGGAATGATTTTAGGACCAACTTTTGGACCAACACTTGGAGGATTGATTACTGATAACTTTTCATGGCAATGGATTTTCTTCGTAAATATTCCAATAGGTATCACTGCTACAATTCTTTCCTGGACTTATGTGACAGATCGTCCAGGAGCCGTTAAACCAAGGAAAATCGACTATTGGGGAATAATTTTTCTGGTTTTGACTGTTGGGGCGATACAATATGTATTGGAAGAAGGAACATCAAAAGACTGGTTTGAAAGCTCTGAAATTGTTTTATTTTCAATAATTGCAATTTTGAGCTTAACTGCATTTATTATGAGAGAATTAAGCATTGACTATCCCGCGGTTAATATTCGTCTTTATTCCAATTACAACCTAGCAATGGGAAGTTTTATGAATTTTATGCTTGGATTGATGCTCTTTGGAACAGTTTTTATTTTTCCATTATTTGTTCAAATTTCGCTAGGGTGGACCGCAACGAAAACAGGACTATTTATGATACCTGGAGCTTTATTTGCCGCTTTTTCTATGCCAATGGTTGGAAAAATGCTGTCGAAAGGTGTAAATCCAAAAAAAATAATAATTGTTGGAATTTCAGTGACTTTCATTTTTCTGATGATGCTGGCATTTTCATCCCCTGATTCAACTGAAAAGAATTTTTACTTGCCATTTGCATTAAGAGGTATAGGGCTGGCGTTTATGATGTCACCGATATTATCTCTTGCTGTTGCTGGTTTACAAGGTAAAGATATGGCGCAAGCTGTGGGACTAGCAAATATGATACGTCAGTTGGGTGGGTCTGTTGGAATCGCATTAATAAATGTCTTTTTGACAAATAAAAATGCAGAGGTGAGAGGTTCTATGATTTCGTATATGTCAGAGTATAATACGGTAGCAAAGGATAGGGTAATGATGTTAACTCAAAATTATGTTTCTAAAGGATATTCCCTGACCGAAGCAGAAATGATGGCTAATAAGGCAATGGAAGGAATGTTATTTAGACAACAAGCACTTGTAAGTTATGACCAAGGATTTTTTATTGTCGGTGTATTAATTCTAATTTGTATTCCAATAACATTATTAATTCGCTACAAGAAAGAATCAGTTGCAACTGTTTCTGATACACATTAATTCCGAATTCTCTAAAATAAAAAAAGCGACCTAAGTCGCTTTTTTTTAATTGTTACTATTTTCTTTCGAAGGCTGGCTCTCCGGTTTTTTTGGTTCTCTTGGAGGAGCAATTTTTTTAACAGATTTCATTTCCATTTGTTTCTGCTCAAGTTTTGTAAATTGATCAGCAGTTAAAACTTCTTTTAACATTGCTTTTCTTGCTTCGTTGTTTTGAGCTATAGATTTTTTTCTATCTTCTTCTGTCATTTTCACTTCTTTCAAACCTTCATTTTTCTTATCAATCCCTAAATTGATTTCATAAACTCTTGAAATCTGATCATCAGAAAGATTTAACTCAGTTGTCATTTTTTCAGTTTGGAATTTTGCTCTTTCTTCAGGAGTTTTCTTTTGAACTGTTTCTGTTTGAGCTGCATCTTTTGTCTGAGCGTTTACTCCGGTTGAGATAATCAAAGCGGCGAATAAAATTTTAATTGTTTTCATAATTATTTTTTTTAATTTTTAATGGTTTTTCAATAATTGTACCAAAATAATTTACAGAATTCGAATTTATAAAAAAATAAAATAACTTGTGCGTAAAAATGTTCAAAACATACTAAATTCGTACAATAATCTTCAAAAAGGGAAATTAAAGAATTTTAAACGAATCTAAGTTCATTTAACTGACAATTCAACCTCAAATTAAATTTTTATAAATTGAATATTCGAATTCTTACAAACAAGGAGATTGATAAAATCAAATGGGATTCGAAACTCAATGAATCTGAAATAGATCACTTTTTTCTATATTCTTGGGTGTGGGATATCTTGCATCCGGATTGGAATGCTCTTGTGATAGATGATTATGAAACATTTATGCCTCTCCCTATCAAAAAGAAAATGTGGTTGGTTTATTATTTTCAACCCATGTTTATTCGTGAAATTTCTTTTTTTTCCGAAAAAGAAGAACGAAATCAATTATTGTTTGAATTTATAGAGCAAAATTTGAAATTGGTAAATTTGAATTTCAATACTAAAATCGTGATATCTAAAATTAAAGGTAAGTATCAAGAATTAACAATTGATAGTAATTACGATAATATCAATAAAGGTTATAAAACAAATACGCGACGAATTCTTAAGAAAAATGGTCAAAATATTTCTATGAAATTCGATTTGTCAGTTGATGAGTTCCTATCCTTTTTTAAAAAGGTAAAGGAGGATGATATTAGTCATTTGAATTCCAAAACATTGGTTCGGTTATCAAATTTCCTCCACGAAGTTAAAAATAGAAATAAAGCAATTTTAGTAGGGGCTTATCTCAATAATGAATTGGTATCAGCAGCATATTTTATAGAAAATAAAAAAACGCTCTATTTTATGAAGGGCACAAGCAATTCAATTGGTAGAAAAGAAGGTGCGTTATTTCATATTATCGATTTTATAATCAAGTCTAAATGTCAAAATATAACTAAAATCGATTTTGTAGGCTCAAACAACACAGCTATTGCCGATTTTTATAAGAAATTTGGTGCAATTGACAAAAGTTATCAAGTTTTTAAATGGAATAAATTGAAAGCTCCATTTAAAATTGTTGTGGATTTTCTAATGAAATAATTCTATCTAAAAATAAACTCATCAACAAACAACCAAGTTTTATTTCCTTTTCCAAGATGCCAATCAGGACAAACACCTGGATTTTTAACGACATAACGTATTGCTTTTATATCCGATGAGTCTGAATTAGGAGTTTTGAATTCAAAGACAGCAGGATTCTTATCTGATATTTGTGCTTTTGAAATTTTAATAGATTCCATTTTTTCAAACAGTATTCCGTCAGTTGATACCTCAATTTGAATTTCTGAAGGAAGAAAAATCCAAGATTTTTGGTCGCGAATACACGAAATTCCTACTTCATTAATTTTTCTTGGTTGATCAAATTTTACTTCAGCCAAAATATCTTCTCCGAAATATCCTTGCCAATCACCTGTTCTATATTCTGAACCTCCCCGTATACCATCGATTAGAGCATTTTCTCCAGAAGCTGCATATTGATTGGAGTATTTTGAATTTAAAGATAAATGAACACTCGGATCTTTTTTGATAAAATCACTCCAAACAACCGAACTGTGATATATTTTTCGATTATTGCTTCTTCGTTGTAATTTCAAATAAATTCTTGTCGATTTGTCTATGAAAAATGGTTTTTCATATGTTTCCCAAGAAACCGAATCCAAACTGTAGAATAAAAAATGTTGTTCACTCGGATGTGCTACTTGATAACAAAGTACGACTTTCATATTATTTTCAAATACACGTTGCTCTACTTTTACAAATGGTACAGGTACAAAATCCTCCGTCACTTTTTCATTATAAAACTGATTTTTAACAAGAACACTAACTTGATTTGAAACTTTTGGCGTTGTTCCCATTTCAAAAACCAACATTCCACCTTTCATCAATTCACTATGATCTATCTGGTAATTTTCAATAAGTTGGTTGTTCCATTTTACAGATTGGATGTATTTATTTTCTAAAGAATTGTTGATTGCAATAATCGCGATTTCGTTTCCATTTTCAAGATTGATAGAAACTTGATCAAATAATGGCCGTCCGATTTGATATTTTGTGTTTCCAGGAGAAATAGGGTAGAAACCAAGTGAACTTAAGACATACCATGAGCTCATTTGACCACAATCTTCATTTCCTGCCAAACCATCCGGTGAATTTTTATATAATTCATTCAATATTTTATCTACGTAAAGATTTGTTTTGTATGGAGCATTGGTGAAATTGTACAAATAAGCCATGTGATGTGATGGTTCATTTCCGTGGGCATATTGTCCGATTAATCCGGTAATGTCTGCTTGTTCTCTCCCGGAAAGCTTCATTTCTGTTGTGAAAAGCCTGTCTAGCCAATGCTCTAAAGAATCTTTACCACCCAATTGATTTGTTAGTGTTTCAATGTGCTGAGGTGCATAAAGTGAGTATTGCCAACTATTGGCCTCTGTGTAATTAAAATTCACTTCAGAGGGATCGAAAGGTCCATACCATTGTGCGCCTCTTCTTGCTCGCATAAATCCAGTTGAAGGATCTAAGAGATTTATAAAATTGAAGCTACTTTTGTTGTAAGCTTTAAAAACACTGTCATTCCCCATCGCCTTCGCCATTTCAGAAATGCAGAAATCATCGTAGGCGTACTCCAACGTTTTTGAAACAGATTCAGGTTCGTCACGTGAACTAATGAATCCTTGATTTCTAAATTGTTTTTTGCCAAGTTCATCGAAATGCGAAGTTGCGACCATTGCTTTAAGTGCCTTTTCAGAATTGTAATCACGAATTCCTTTCAGATAGGCATCAGCGATAACTGACACACTGTGATACCCTATCATACATTCTGTTTCATTTCCCGCTAGTTCCCAAACAGGTAAATCACCCCCTTGGTCAAATTGATTTAAGAACGTATTAATAAAATCGTTTGTTCTTTCCTGTTGGATAAGTGTATATAACGGATGCGTTCCGCGGTAAGTGTCCCAGAGAGAAAAAACACTGTATTGATTTTTATCTTTTACAACTTCATGAATTTGATTGTCGCGACCTCGGTATCGTCCGTCATGATCACTGAATAAATTTGGAGCTAAAAATGCGTGATAAAGTGCGGTGTAAAAAATTTCTTTTTTGTTTTTATCTTGTGATTCTAAACTAATTTTACCCAATTCCTTATTCCATAAAGATCCATTTATTCCGAAAAAAACATCAAATAATTTGTTAGGGATTTCTATTGAATTCAGTACATTAAGTTCTTCTATATTGTTTTTCGCCCCATCCTTATCTACAGCTGAAATCCCTACTTTTAATGTGATTTTTTCAGTTTTTGCAGGAAAAACTAACAATAATTTATGTTTTCCTTTAGTATGTATTTTTTTTGCTTTTATAAAAGATTCAGATGTCTCAATGAAAAAATAAAAATGTTGCTCTTTTGCCCATCCTTCTGAAATTCTGCTTCCAGAAATTTGATTTTTGGATAATACATTAAAATCATCGGATAGCACTTTATCCCTTGGATCTAAATCCAACAAGATATATTTTTTACCTTTTTTATTCAAGAAAGAATATTCGTGTAAGCCACAACGTTTTCCTGCGGTTAATCGAACTTTTATGTTTTCATCTTTTAGCAAAACCTCATAATATCCTGGACTCGCTTTTTCGTCAGCATGAGAGAAATATGAACCATACCCTTTTTTTTCATTTTCAAGTTTCGAAATAATTTTCGCTTTTCCTGATTGAGGTACAATTAATAAATCACAATAATCAGGAACGCCCGTTCCACTCAAGTGTGTTTGACTAAATCCATAGATGATGGAATCCGAATAATGATAACCTGAACAACCGTCCCAGTCGTCGCGCCTCGTATCCGGAGAAATTTGGATCATTCCAAATGGGGCAGAGGCTCCTGGATAGGTATGTCCATGTCCACCGGTTCCAATCAATGGATTTACATATTGACAATAGTCTAATGGTTTGATGTCACTTTGACTAAATAGATTGAAAAGAAAAAAAGAAAATAGCGCTAAAAGAAGATGTTTCATAGTTCAAATTTTCGCTTGTTTAACTTTGAGAAAACATTATTTTTTTGAACGAAATAAGCCCAGATAATGCTCCCTTTGAATTGTTTATATTGATAAGTATTTTGTTTTAAAACTTTGCGTTTTTTCAATAATGAAAATAAATTCCCATATAACCCCATGTGTGCTAAAAATATTTTCCAAACAAAAGCGATCTGTCCTCCCAATAAAAATTTCACCGCTGCTATTCCATCTAAAGCCATTCTTCTAAAAAGTTTTGTCCATAAAAAACCTTCGTGATTTTTCACCAACATGAACAAATTGTTTCGGAAATTCAAGTAAATTTTATTTGAAGAATTGTAGGGCAAAGTTCCACCACCTAAATGGTAAACGACACTTTCAGGATTGCAATACAATTTGTATCCTTTTTTTCCTAACCTCAAACATAAATCGATTTCTTCCATGTGTGCGAAAAAATCTTCATCAAATCCATCCACTTCATGAAATTGATCTGCTTTTATTAACATTGCAGCTCCACTTGTCCATGTAACTTCTTCAAGATTGTCATATTGACCTAAATCAGTCTCTGTATTGTCAAACAAACGTCCTCTACAAAATGGAAAGTAATCTTTGTCGATAAAACCTCCCGTAGCACCTGCATGTTCAAATTTGCTTTTGTCGGAATAAGAAAGGACTTTGGGCTGACAAGCAACAACTTTATCATTACCCAAAACCTTTAATAATGGTGGAATCCAATTGGGTGTAACTTCCACATCCGAATTCAATAATAGATAGTTGTCGAAGCGACCTTTAATTTGTTTTAAAGCATCATTGTATCCTTTTGCAAAGCCATCATTTGCTTGGTTTTGAATTATTTCTACGCTGGGGTATGTTAGTCGGACATAATTAACTGAATCATCTACACTGGCATTATCTGCCAAAATTACTGTAAATGGTAACGAATGTTCTATAACGCTTGGTAAGAATGTTTCTAGGTGTTTTCTTCCGTTAAAGTTTAATATGACAACAGCAACACTTCCTTGCATTTCTTAGTATTGACGGAAATAATCATTACTGTTTCCACCCCAATGCTGTTCATTAAACTTATTGGGGTTGTCAATGTCGCCATTATTTGTGTTCCTTTTGTTCAGAATTTGAGGCCACGCAGGATTTTTTAATTCACCAATCATGTCTGAATGGAGCAATCGATAGGCATTATTCACTAAATCTGGATTGTAAAAAACGAAACGCTTGTTGCTGTATTTCCCTATTTTGTTAAATGTCCAAATTTCATAAGGATATTCAGACGGTGAAGTCTCTTTTGAAACAATGTTATTTGGAGCACCATATTTTAGAAAAACTCTTCCGCGGTCGGTTTCAAAGCCCTGTTGAAAATTTGTATGATACATTCGCTCAGCTTGTTGCACTTGTATTTTGTATTTCAACCAAGCTTCATAGCTTTTTTTATCAGCTGTTTCAACCCAAAAAGCTTGAATGTGTTTCCTTGCTTTTTCTTTGTCCTTTAATTTTAAGGTAGAAATTATATTTTTAATTTCGGCTGGTTTTGCTATGGGAATTAGACTTTCTAAATAATAATAAACACTGTCTTCATTAATTGTATTTTGAAATCCAGGGTCCAAAACTAGTTTTTCGGGGTTAAATTGAATCGCGACATCATTACTTCTTTCAAAAAAGTAGCTTCTTTTCGCTACTTGTTCAAGTTTTTTGTTTGTCAGGATAACATCCATGCGATAACTTCCCGTTCCAAGCTTTTCGATGTCCATTGTTTTGAAAAGTGGAATTACAGGTTCCGCGTGTACTCGCGTGAATGAAACAAATTCTTCTAGTTCTTCACCATTATCTTCATTGATTATTTTTTGTATTACACCAACTGTTGAATCTCCTATTTTATCAGCGTTATAGATTTCAAAATAAGCAGGAATTTTATTTAAATCAGTAGGAAAAAAGTTCGATAATAGAGGAATGATGTGATATCCTGATTTCTGAAAGTTATTCTCCTCATTTGAAGCGAAGGCATATTCAGCAACTTCGACATCAGAGATACTCGGTACTTTTTGTAAGTCCTCAATTTTTATAGGTTGAATTCCTGCAGTAATTGATTTGGGATAATTTAAGTCAGTAAGTTTTATTTTTAAACTGTAGTCGCCTGGTTCAAGTAAAAAACGTTTGATTTCATAAAAGTTGTCTTGAACACTGTCTTTTGCTACAGGAGATGCAAGAATGTATGCATCGGATTTTATTAAACTGTCTTTAATAAAAATGTCAAATTCTATACCGATCCTTGCTTGAATTCCATCTTTTACGGGGTTGAATTTTACAGAATGACCAGCTATTTGGAGATAAATTTCAATGTAATTACCCGTTCCTGGAGCCATGAATTGCTTGGCATCTATATAGGCTTTAATTTTAGTTTCTTGTGCATTAACAGCAAAAAGTGAAAACGAAAAAAGCAGGATTAATAAACATTTTATTTGCATTTCTATTTTTATTGTCCCTAAGTTAACAAAATCGATTTATTCTTCAATATTTAACCGCAATTTTTGAGCCAACTGCCTATTATAAGTTTCCAAAAGGTATTTAAAATAGTTATCCGTACTTTTAGAAATGCATTTTGTATAATGCTTAATACGATGTTCGATGTGGTCTTGCAAAACACCTTGAAGCGCCAAGGCATGATCAAGATTTGTAGCACTAAATTCAATGGCTTCAAAGTGGTTTTCTAAAGATAAATCAATTGCTTTTTTACCTTTTTCACCTCTATCCATACATTCGAAATAACTTTCTTTGATGCTGAATTTATCTAATATCTCGGTATTAATTACCTTGTCAAAGCCCTTTGGAAATTCAAATTCAACCTCGAATTCCATGTCTTCCATTTCTGAAATTCTAGATTCAAGAAAACGATCCGGGAAGCGAAAAGCATCTTGCCAATTGATATAATCCTGCCAGAATCCGAAGCGACGGACATTGTTTCCTAAATCAATTATTTTAAAATCTGATTTAGTATTTAATTTTCGAGATCCTCGTCCGATCATCTGATGATAAAGCGTTAGTGATCTCGTTGCTCTGTTTATAATGATTGTTTTGACAGTTGGCTCATCGAAACCGGTCGTTAGAATTCCTACTGATGTTAAAATTGCATCAGGAGTTTCTTTGAACCATTTTAATACATCTTTTCGATCTTTGTCACTGAAAGTAGAGTCTAAGTGACGAATATTATGCTTAAGTTTTTTAAACGATTCTTCAACTCTTCGAGATGTTTCAATTCCTGCATTAAAAATCAGTGTTTTACTTCCTAGTGCAACTTCTTCATAAGCAAAAATTAATTTTTCTTGCATGTAGTAATTACTATATAAAACATCAGAACTACTTACAGTAAAGTCGCCATTTGAGCCAATTTTTAATCCGTGTAAATTAACATCATAGGAATAAGTTTCAGCATTAGCTAAATACCCATCTTCTATTAAATTAGAAATGGATTCACCTACTAAAAGTTTATTATAATGGTCTTTTAATGGAAGTGCTTTATTACTGCTCAAAGGAGTCGCTGTAACCCCTAAAATATTGCAATCGTCGTAAAACTGAAATATTTTACGGAAACTATTATAATGAGCTTCATCAACGATAACTAATCCAACATTTTCAATGAAGTTTTCGTTGTCATTCAGTCGGTTATTTAGTGTTTCAACCATTGCAATAAAACAATCGTACTCATGCTGGTCATTTGAATGCTTTACTTCTGAGTTTATAACTTTGTTGTTTACTCCAATAGCAAAAAGTTGTTTTGAAGTCTGTACCGAAAGTTCTATTCGATGTGTTAGAATCAATACTTTTTTATTCCATTCTTGAATGTACTGTCTGGCAATCTCCGAAAAAATAACCGTTTTTCCTCCACCTGTTGGAAGCTGATAAAGTAAGTTAAAATCATTACCATTTTTACGAATTTCATCCAGTACTTGTTTAACTGTTGTTTCCTGAAAGGGGTAAAGCTTTTTAGCTTGGTAAAGGTCAAGGTCTATCATTTGTCAAATGGGAATTTGCAAAAATACAGCCTTTATTTGATTAATGCATCACAAAATAAGATTATCTGCGCCAATGATTCATAAAAATTCCTCCGGCAATTGCAACATTCAGAGATTCAGCCTTTCCAAATCCTAGAATAGTTGTTGGGTGCGTTATTAGTGGAATGATTTCATCCGAAATCCCTTGTCCTTCATTTCCAAGAACTAAGGCCTTGATTTCTTTAGGATTAATTTCATTTAAGCTCGTTCCATTCAACAGTGCTCCATGAATCGGACAATTTAAATTTTTGATATAAGAAGTC
>CANGLG010000015.1 GCA_947454395.1 Flavobacteriales bacterium | reverse complement strand
TTAAATGATCTTCCATAAAAACAATTGTTTGAACTACCACTAAAAGGAAAGCTTAGGGTTCTGCACATGAAATACCCAAAAGTTGGGAAGGATCCAGTTGTAGATCCATATGTTAAATATTCTAGTGGATCAATTGTTCTAGACAACCCATTATTACCAGCTAAAGGAGAATTGTATCCAGTTCCAGATTGATTAGGGTCGTCTGTGGTTTTAACATCAATAATAAACCATGAATAGTTCGCTTGCCCCCAATTGTTCGGGGGAAGAGGTGGAGCATTCATTGTTATTATATCTCCATAGTAAATATTAAACAGTGTAACAGAAGGAGTAACAGTTGCGCAGTTTAAATATTGACAACCACATTGAGCACTATATTGTTCATGAATTAATAATGTAAATATGAATATTAATTTTCTCATAAAAAAAATTTATTCCGAATACACAAAAACGACTGTAGAATTATCAACCCTATCGGAACTAAAATTGAAATTCAATTTATCATTAAGCACAAAATCTTCCTTGATCTCCCAATACCTAAAATTCTTCTTATCTCTAATTTCTAGACTCATAAGTTCTTCTGATTCTTCAAAACCAATGTACCAAACATCTCCTTGGGAGTAATAACTTAGTTTATGATTTCTTATCTGACTATTAATTAAATCACTCATTTCTATTTAATTATATAGTTGTAATTCAATGTATTCGGCTTACTATTGTAATACGCAACTGCAACTTCTTTAATTGCATTTATTCTCAATTTTTGAAGAGCAACATTATCGTTATACTCTTTCATTTGAAATTCCCATTGCTTCTTTTCTTCTTGATCTACTTTAGTTGCAGTATTTTGAATTAAAGTTTGAGATTCTTTAAAACATGATGTTGAAGGATCAATTTGACTAAGTATATTCAGAGCGCTATTGTAATTGTTTGCTGCAATTTCAACTTTAGCCTCTTGTAATTGACTAATACATTTTTGATTTTGGTAGGCCTTGTATATTTCTATTGATTTTTCTTGAACCTTACTGTAACAACCTACTTCTTCGGGTACACTCATTAACAAACCTAATGCTTGTTCATAGTCTTGCATTTTAGCCAAGCTTTCTGAACGAGCAATAATATCAGTACATTTTGAATCGTAATAGGCAACAATTTTACTTTTCCCTGTCTCAATAAACAATTGAAAATCTTTATCATTAGTCGGAATTTTTGAAATTGCATTAGTTAAAGCAATTGATTTTGTTTTTCCGCTACCTTTTAGTTGTTTACTTATTGTTGAGAATAAAATATTATTATCAACTTGCTTTATAAACATACTCAGTTCGCATGTTACAACGGTTATGTTTTCCATGCCTCCTTCAACAACATTTGTTTCATAAATCGCGAATTTTGGATAAATCACAAAATTGTTATTATATCCACTAGCAGCCATACCTGAATTTGAAACAATTTGTGTGATTTTTGTTTCTAATTTTGAAAGCTGAGAGAAATCTAAACCATCAACATTTTCTGGCATTATTACAGATAAAGCAATTTTGCCAAATTCTGTAGAGGACTGAGCGATAACATTTGAAAATGTTAATACAGCAATGAATAATAGGAATTTTTTCTTCATTTTTTTATTTGATTGTAATGAATATAGTATTGCCTTTAACATCTTTACCTGGTTGTAATCCCAAACCTTTAATAAATTTCCATAACTCTAGTGCGAATTTATTTGGATTGTAATTGTTTCCTGATGCTTGATCTTTTAGTGGAATTTTGACATCATCAAAAATCATCTTTAAATCTGTAGTACCTTGAATATGGTAATTGTTTTTGAATGCATTTTTCTCCATCCACATTTCGAGTTGATCTGATAAAGGCAAACCATCTGAACCTATTTCAGAGGACATATTATATTGAGAATTTGCATCAAAACTTATATCAATAATTACGGACTTTCCATTATTTACTATATCCGTAAATTTTGTTTGCATAACATTTAAGAAATCTTCCGCCACGCTTTCAACGGCTTTACTTGCTAATTTCCCTATATCGTCAGTAAAAAACTTACCACTTTCTCCTGTTTTTGTAGATAATGAAGTTCCCGTTGAGGCCTCATATGCAGTTACTATTACAGTCACAGATCTGCCAGATTGACCGCTTGGAGGAGTTATAATTTTAGCATCTACATATACATCAGCGCCAGACATTTGAATGATTTGCGTTTTTATATCGGTTTGATTATCTGAGGTAAATACATTGTTGGCTTTGGCGGCTTTTAGTTTAGCTATAAAATCTACTGTTGAAAAACCCCTATTATCAAAAGATTCCTTTATTTTAGCAATAACTATTTGTAAATTATCATTTGACTCTAAAATTGTTCTTAAATCTTCTCCTTCTTTAGTAAATGGAATAACCATAATTTTAGGTTGGACTGTTTGAACTTGCCCGCCACTATTCGTAGCAGTATTTTGTGAGAACGATAGAAAAGACCAAAGATTGATCAGAACTAAACACAATAGAATTCGTTTATTAATTTTCATTTTTTCATTCATTTTTAATATCCAAATTTTCTGATTACTTGATTTTGCTCTAAATCTTTTCTCAATGAATTGTAATTTATTTTTATATCAACGGTGATTTTCTTACCTCCCTTGATTTGTATAAGGTTTGAACTTTCAGTTGATGACATCATAAAAGTTTTATAGAATCCTTGGTCGAACAATTTCTTGAAATACGAATCATGATTTGATTTAGCATCACTTTCATTTTCTATTAATGGTACATTTAACTCAGTTCCTGGGATTCCTTTAAAGAGAATAACTTTAAACGCGTTTTTTTGAGCGTCCATAACTGCGTCATATAACGTTTTTCCATATCCAGTGCTTTTAACGGCAATTGTGCCCTGCGCTTCTTTATATAAGAAATTTACTTCTCCTGAATAAGGCTGTAATTTAGGACTGCAACTTTGCATCCCTAAAATTAAGACTATACTAAAAATTGATATTATTATTTTCATTCGAATTAATCCTTTGTAATTACTAAAAGCTTAGCCTTTGCTTCAAATTTTGAATTAATTTCTATTCCGCCAGAACTAACTGTACAAGTTGAAAAATTCTCATCTTCAACTTTAGAAATTTTAAGTTCGCCAATATCTTTTTTGCGCTCTAATTTTTTTCCATTAACATCAATAATTGATACTTCTACAACTTTAAGTTTATCTCCCTTTTGTAAATTAAATGCAGTGCCACCAGCAATCATTAATTTAGTCGCATTCCCTTTGCTGTCTTTTTCTTGTATTTCCACAATAGGGAAAGTTGCCGGAAAGTTCTTAGAAACAAATTCATCAATTTTACTTTCAATGTCTTTAATTGCTTTTGAAATTGCTGCTTCTGGTGTTGATGGAGCCATTCCAAATGCCCCACCAACTAGACTTCCTCCTTTAGGTAATATTGTTTCTGAAACAACTACTTGGCCTGTCGCTACATCAATTACTTTTAAACTAATAGACAATTTTGCTTTGTAAGTTATTGTTACCATTCCTGTTTTAGAATCTGGTGCAGTTTGCATTTGTTCTGCTTGAGCTGAAATTACATGCCCTGAAATTAAATAATCAGCACCTAGTGACACTCCTTGTTGTACAACGCTTCCATCTATAAAATCTTCCGATTTCTGAAGGTTTTTTTCTTTTGAAAGAGCATCCATCTTAGAACGGTCAACTATATTAAATCGTTTTGTTTTTACAAATGCATTTGTAACCGTTTCTTGTATTGAGTATACATCTTGAGTATTTGCTGCACCTTGAACATATGTAAAAGGCAAAATTCCAACGCCTGTTTTTTCTTGAGCCTGAATAATTGAGTTGAAACTAATAAATAAGATTACTCCAAATAGAAATTTTTTCATGATTTTAATTTTTTAAATTTTACACAAATCTCACTTTCTTTTCCCAAAATAAAAAACCGATTTAGCTTGCGTTGAGCTATTAAGATAAGCGTAAGAAATTAAGGAATAACCGTGATTTAGCGCGTAATGAAAGGCAATGAAAAACAAACAATGGTATGATTTCCAACACGATTTATAGTGAATTTTTCCGGTAAGGTTGAATCAATTAACTGCAAGCGTTCACGAATGATTTTCAGTGCTTTGGATTCTGAATTTGTGTTCTTTGAATCAAATCCTTCACCATCATCCATCAATTGAATGACCAGAAATTGATTTTCAACAGATATTTTGAGTGCTAAATGATATTTTTTGTCACGATTAACAAAGCCATGTTCGAATGAATTTTCAATCAAAGGCTGAATCAATAATGGTGGAACAAGAATCTTCAATGTGTCCAATTCACCCGCATCAATTGTCACTTCCACCTGATTTCCAAAGCGCATGTTTTCAAGAGAAAGAAAATGCGACAAATATTCTAATTCTTCCAATAACGTGATATGCATTCGGGATGAAAACTCAAGCGTTTGTCTTGTTAATTTTGAAAATTCATCCATGTACAACAAGGCGTTATCAACATCTGATTTGATAATATAATTATGGATAGACGTAAATGAGTTGAATATAAAATGAGGATTCATCTGCGATTGCAAAGCTTCCAATTTAGTTTCTGCTATTCTTTTGAGTAATTCCGCTTTTTGTTTTTCGCGCGCTTTGATTCGTTTGATGTTCAGTTGGTAAATTGAGTAAACAAAAGTCACGAAAAAAACTACCATAATAAATAAAAACCAACCTGTTTTCCAAAAAGGAGGTGCAATGTGAATTTTCAATAATGGGTAAACCAAGGAGTTTCCGGAATAAAGATTTTTCTGACGAATATATAACTGATAATTCCCGGTTGCTAATTCTCTCAAATTGATACTGTTTCCCAAAAGTCCTGACCAATTTCTTTTATTTAAACTGTAGCTCAATTCGACTTTTTGAGCATTATATAATTTGATTTTACTTAAGTGTAAATCCAAATTATTATCCTTGATTCCTAAATTAATCGTTCGTTGAGAATTAATGTTTTTTGTCATTCCCGAAACAAAAAGATTCTTTAATGAGACAATTTGCTTTTCTTTTGCAAAACCAAAAAAGGCAGGAAATTGAACCTCATAATAACCCTGTATAGTTCCAATGATAAGCTTTTCATTTTGTATGAATGCTTGGGTGACATTGCTGAGGTTTAGCCCTTGCTCTTCGTTGATAAAGATGTGTTTATTTCCTTTTAAAAGATTCAGCCCTCGGTTTGTCAAAATCAATAAGATTTTATTGGCATACTTAATTTTCAAAATGGACTCGCCAGTGAAATCATGTGCATCCAATTTGTGGTTAAAAACTAAGTTCCCATCAATAATATCAAATACCAAAACTTCATTTTCATTTGTTGCAACAAAAAGTGTATTTCTTTGATCTGAACAAATTCCTTTGATTTTGAGCCCATTTAAATATTTTGATTTTTCCAAAATTGGACATTTAGAATTATCAGCAATTGAAAAAAGTCCATATAGGGCTGAGGATAAATAAGTTTTATTTTTTACGTGAATCAATTCATTGATTTCGCGAGGTTCATTTTCGTTCTTTTTTCGAGGAAAATTAAATTCCCATTTCCCATTGATTTTTTTTAGAATCAAAAAATTTCCATTTGGAATGCTAATTAAAAAATCGGATTTTCGAATCTTAAATAAATTCGTTTCTATGGGACAATAAGATATAAATCGTCCTTTCGTATTTAACTCAAAAAATCCAATATTGGTGGAGACGTAAAGTAGGTTTTTATGAATTTGAAAAGCTCGAAGTTCAAAAGGACGTTCAATTAATTTAGAGATTAAGCTTGTATTGTATTTGTTTGAATCTTTTCCGGGAATTAAAAATCGATTGTTTGCCCTTTTTACAAATTCAAAAAAATCAACCGATGTTAATTTAAAATTGGAATTGCACCAAATCAATTCTTTTTTAGTGCTTTTAATTTTAATGGGATTTTCACTTAACGCTGTAAATTCAGGAAATGGAAAAAAAGCAATTCGCGGCTTAACATCAATGATAAAAAAACCCATATCAAGTGTAGAAACCCAAAGTTTATGCTCTTTTTTGTCAAAAAAAAGACTCCAGATTTGTTTCGAATTAATGTTGTAATGTTTCGAAACATTTTTCAATAAACCATTATTATAAATTAGCAATCCCCCATCATCACAAAAAGTACAATTGGATGCTAAAAAATAATTACTCCCTATTTTTTCATAATCCCAAACAACATCATTGCTTATTTTAATGTGCTTTTCAAAATGTAATGGAAATAAATCATTTGTTTTATCCTTGTAAAAACCATCTGTGTATGAATATAGTTTTTCATTTTTTAATCGCATAAAAATTAATTGCGAAAAGTTTTTTCCCAAACTATCGCATTCCAATTTATTTCCTTTTAACTGTATTTGATAATATCCATGCGTTCTGCTTAAAAAGAAAAGTTTATTATTTTCTTCCCAAAATTGCATAATCTGAAATCGATTGTATCTATCAAATGATTTTGTCAGATAATTTAAAAATCTCTTGCCATTCCAAACACTCAACCCTCGTTCCGTACCTATATTCAAATTCTGTTTTTCATCAAAATACAAGCAACGAATTTCGCTATGTACCAATCCGTTTTTTGGAGAATAATTAATAAAATGAGTCCCGTCAAATCTGCTCAGCCCATCGCCATAACAAGCAATCCATAAATTACCATTTTTATCTTCCTTGATGTCCCGAATAAAATTCCCAACCAGACCGTTTTTCTTTGAAAAAGTTTGAAAATGAAACCCATCATACCTTACTAAACCGGCATCCGTTCCAATCCATACAATCCCTTTTGAATCTTTAAGAATGCAATAAACAGCATTTGATGGAAGTCCTTCTCGAATCGTAAAATGTTGAGACGGATATTTTGCTGCACAAAGCCATGTGCTTATGAAAAGAAAACAAAGAATTAATTTATTTTTTAGTAGTAATTGCATGAATCAGACCGGCATTATTTCTAACCGAAACAGGTAATTTGATGGCGTTAATTAATTCAACAAATAAACCAACCGATTTGTCATATTTTATTACATAATTTAAATTCACCAAATAGGATTTGTGAATTCGGAAGAATGACTCAGATGGCAACATTTCTTCAATCAATTTCAATGTTTTTGAAACGAGGATTGTTCTTCCGTCAAAAGTATGGATTTTAACGTAATTACTCAATGCTTCACAATATAGAATGTGGCCGATTTTCTCAAGTACAAATCCTTTTTCTGTAGGAAGTGCAATTTTGCCAAATTTAAAAGGATCAGTATTGTATGTTTCTAAAATCAAACCAACATCATTTTGCCCTTTTCGCTTATTAATTTTCTTTTCCAGTCTTTTTAATGTGTCATTTAAATCAATTTGACTTATCGGTTTGAGCAAATAATCGTGAGCAGAATGTTTTATTGCCTCAATTGCAAATTCCTTGTGAGCAGTTGTAAAAATCACTTCAAATGATATATTTTCAAAGTATTCAAACAGTTTAAACCCTCTTTCATTCGGCATCTGAATGTCTAAAAAAACGATTTCAGGTTTAAATTTGGTTATTGCTTCTAACCCTTCTTGAATCGACGAACAAGATGCCAGAACCAATGCTTTGGAGCTAAAATATCTCTCAATCAAATGCTCAAGATATTCTCTGGCATTTTGCTCATCTTCGATGATTATGCAGCGCATCATGAGGCAAATATAAAGAATATAAAAGGTGATATGGATTCCTTTTAGTTAACGTGTTCATTTTTTAACCAACGTTATTTTATTGATATTAATCGTATTCCAAAGGATTTTGAAAGTTCTACAGGATATTAAAATCCTATGGAACGCAAACAACTCATTTTAATTCTTCCCACTTCAAAGGAAAATCAATTCGTGTATTCTTATCTCTGTCAATAATTTGAAGTCGAATTGTCTTATGGCGAAAATCAAAATCAAGCATACCAAAATGATTTTCCATCACAGGACCGGCAATTCGATTGGAATTTGGAGTTGCAAAATGCCAAGATTGAGTTAGTCCACTTGCTGTGAGGTCATAAACGGGATAGCGCCCTGGATTTTCAAGTTTCGAAAGTTCTGCATAATGCACATCGCCAGAAATAAAAAACACTCCATTCGCATTTGTTTTTTTTAATAAATCAAACATCTTTTCACGCTCTTTTGGGAAATTAGCCCATGCTTCATAACCATTGTATGAAATTCCAAATTGAGTTGATGAAGCAATGATGCGAACATCCGCTTTTATTAGAAGTTGTTTTTCTAACCAATTCCATTGTTCATTACCTAGTATTGTCGAATCAATATTTTCATTTGGAACATAAAGCAAATCATAATCGAAAATCGAATCCTTCTTTGTTCCTTTCTGATATCGAGTCATGTTTGAACGAAAAGTTCGTGTGTCCAATAGAATCAACTGGATGCGTTTACACTTTTTCCTAAACATATAGGAAGTGTAAATTCCTTCGTGTTGATAACGATTCGAGTTCTTAGGTTCTTCAAAGAATTCAAGAAAAACCTGCTTCGAATCATTTTTCATAGGAAAATACTTACCGGCATCATCTTCTCCATAGTCATGATCGTCCCATGTTGCCAATATTTTTGTTGTAGATTTTAATTTTTGATAAGACGGATTTTGATACAATTGCTCATACTTCTGTTTAAGTACATTTATATCACGTGTATCACCATAAATATTATCGCCTAAAAAAACAAAATAATCAGGCTTTAAATCTTTAACATTTTCAAGTATAATTAATGGTTTGTTTTGATGACCGCAAGAGCCAAAAGCTATTTTTAAATCTTGGCTAAAAATTCTTGATGTAGAAAACAATAATATAATTGTAAATAAATATTCCATAATTCAATAATACACATAATCTCTGAATTTTAAAAATTGGCTAAAAATCCCTTTTCAAAGTGCCATCTAAGTAGTTTCACCTATACTTGATTATAATAACACTTAATTGCGTACGCGTGTGACTTTGTATTTTGCATTCCTTATATATTAAAGGTGGGTCTTGGCGGAATAAACAATAGTTCCTTTGTCTTATAAATAACAAAACACAACGCCATGAAAGCAACATACAACTTCAAAACAATCATTTTAACAGGAATGACAATTATCGCTTCTTTCGCTTATGGACAAAATAAAGAAAGTAAAGTTTGGATGACATTTGAGAACACAAATGCAATTCCTACTTTCAATAGTAAGGGTAATTTGATTTCTGAAAATACAGAAATGAACGACCTAATTGTTAAACACAATATTACAGCAATTGAAAAACCACTTTCAAACTCAAAAAATTCTGAATTGAATCAAGTAGTTGAACTAACTTGTAATTGTAAGCAAGAAGAATTAATTTCTGATTTGAAATCAAAATCTAGATTGGTTCGCAAAGTTGAAATGGGACCAAGCTACCAAACATTAGAAACACCAGATGATTATACATTGGCATTTAGTAATGATTATGCTCTTAATCTAATTAATGCGCCTGGAGCTTGGAACTTTACAACAGGAAATTCCTCAATAACAATTGGTATTTCGGATCAAAATTTTTATGCAAATCACGAAGAACTTATTGGTAAAGTAGTTAATTATGACGAAACTAATACTGCAACAAAAACACATGGTACTGCTGTTGCAATTACTGCAGCTGGAAGAACAAACAATGGTGCAGGAAAAAGTTCTATAGGATATAATTCTAAAGTGGGTTTATACAAAATGACTTTTAATGAAGTTCTTGCAGCATCATACGCTGGGTGTAAAGTTGTAAATTTGAGCTGGACGTCTGGTTGTTCATTCAATTCTTTTGCTCAGGCAGCTATAAATGAAGTATATAACAACGGAACCTTTATAGTTGCTTCCGCTGGAAATGGAAACTCAACATGCTCAAATGCATCCAATTTAGTTTATCCTGCTTCTTATGCACACGTTTTTTCGGTAACAAGTATTGGTTCAAATGATAATCACCAAAGAATTTTAGGTGATGCAACAAGTACTCATCAACACAATGATTCAGTTGACCTATGTGCACCAGGTTATGATGTTGCATTATCTATTGCTCCAGGGGTATACTTAACAAGTTCAGGTACTTCTTTTGCTGCTCCTTATGTTTCTGGCACAGTTGCTTTAATGTTAGCAGTGAATCCATGTTTAACAAATAAAGAGATAGAAACAATCCTTAAACAATCTTCAACAAATATCAATTCTCTTAACCCAAATTACGTAGGAAAAATTGGTTCTGGTAGACTTAATGCTGCAGTTGCTGTTGAATTAGCGAAAAAATATACAAATCTTCAAATAACACCTCAAGTTACTTATGGTTGTGCTGAAAACACTGGTAAAATAGAAATCCAAATTCAAAATGGAACTGCACCATACAATTATCTATGGAGCAATGGTAGCACAGAAAGTGTATTAGAAAATTTAGCTAACGGTATATACAGTGTTACTATTACAGATGCAACTGGTTGTAAAACAGGCAATTTAAATGTTGCTTTACAAGCTGTAACAACACAATTATCATATGATATAACAAATCCTAGTAATACTGAATTAAATGATGGCGCTATCGATTTAACAATTACTGGTGACCAAGTAATATCATTACAATGGAACAATGGTTCGACACAACAAAATCAAAGAAACCTAACTGAAGGTTACTACATTGTCAATGTTCAAACATTAAACGGTTGTGTTATAAACGAAGTAATTGAACTTGTAAATGAAACAATCCCAGGTGATTCAGATAATGGGAATCCAAGAATTGAATTTAGAACTCAAAATCCAACGAACAATTTCGAAATGACAATTTACCCTAACCCAACAAGTTCTAATGCAACAATTACTTGGACAGGAACTGCAGCAACATTGAATGTAATGAATGCAAATGGACAAGCAATCATGAATCTAGAAGTTAATCAAATAAATGCAATTGAACTTAATACTTTAGCTACTGGAATGTACTATGTTCAAATGACAGACTTAAATAACGAAATTCACACTCAAAGACTTGTTGTACAATAATCAAATTCAATCAAAATGAAAAAAAGCGAATTGCATTTAGTTGCAATTCGCTTTTTTGCTACGAAATAATTTTTCCATCACCCATTTGAATAATTCGATCGGTGCGTTTTGCAAAATCTTCATCATGGGTAACCACAAGTAAAGAAAGGTTTTTTTCTGATGACAATTCCTTAAAAATATCAAAAACAACATTGGCGTTCCTACTATCAAGATTTCCCGTAGGCTCATCCCCCATTATTATTGATGGATGATTGATTAAAGCTCGAGCAATGGCAACACGTTGTTTTTGTCCGCCTGAAATCCGAGATGATAACTTTAAAGCTTGATCTGAAATACCTAATAATTTTAATTTTTCCATTGCGTCAAATTCAATTTCCTCATAAGTTTTCAATCCAAGTTTCTTAGCAGGAAGCACCACATTTTCGAGTACAGTAAATTCAGGCAATAAATAATGAAACTGAAAAACAAAACCTATGTTTGCATTTCGGATGTGGGCAAGCTGATTTGGAGTTTGACCCGTTATAAGTTTCCGATCAATATATAATTCTCCAGAATAGTCCGAATCCATCGTTGAAAGCACATAGAGCAAAGTTGACTTCCCACAACCGGATTTTCCCATAATGGAAACAAATTCACCCTTTTTCATTGAAAATGATACATTATCTAAAACTTGAATTTCTTCCGGGATATGGAAAAATTTGGAAATACCTTTTGCTTCTAATATTGTCTCCATTATTGTCCTCGAATTATATCAACTGGATCGATTTTCTTGGCTTTTCTGGAAGGAAACCAACCTGCTAAAAAAGTTGAAATCATTGCAAACGTTACTCCAATAAAATAATACTTGATGTTATAATCTATGGGATAAGTTTTTATAGTTGGTAAGGCGGCTGTTTCAAAGGGTGTACTATCAATTAAAACTGACACTCCGTATCCAAGACTTAATCCTGCAAGACCACCCACCAAACCAATAATTAGCGCTTGACTCATGAAAATCCATTGAACATCACTTCCTGAAAAACCTGTTGCCTTCAAAATTGCAATGTCATTCATTTTTTCAAAAATCATCATATTCAAAATGTTGTAAATTCCAAAACCTGCTACAATCAATAAGGTAATTGAAACAGCATATGAAATCAATGTTCTAATTGTTGAACCAGTTTCAAATTGAGCATTGGCGGTTTGAATGTCAGTTGCTGTAACTCCAAATTTTTTAGAAAGACTTTTTGCTATTTCTGGTGCATCAGCGATATCGATTAACTTTACATTAATGTCAGTAATATAATCTCTTGACTGGCCAAAAATATGCTGTGCCATTTTTAAATTCACATAGCTTTGAACATTATCAACATCTGCCATACCACTTTGAAAAAATCCCACAATTTTCAGCGTTTGAATTTCACCGGATTTTGTTGTAACTTGAACGTAATCACCGACTTTTAACGCCAACTTTTTCGCTACACCAGCTCCCAATAATATTCCTTTTTCTGTTCTTGCTAAATCTTCTACTGCACCTTGTACAATGTAATCTGCTAGATTATAAAATTCCTTTTCTTTTAATACATCTGCACCGATCAAAAGTCCATTTAATTGCGTTGAACCACCTAAATAAAATGACTGAACTTTTACTTGTGGTGTTACTCCCAAAACGCTTCGTTGACGATTCAAGTAATCAATTAAAGGCAAAGCATTATGAATTTTAGCTTGTACTTTTTTAGGTTTTATCGAATGTACAAATCGAACCTTGTTATCATATACTTTGTACAAATCAACAGGTTGGTTTTGAGATGGTGCCACTTCGTTATAAAGTCTTACATGCGGAGTTCGATTTAGAATTAAACCATCCAACAAACCATTTAATCCATTCATAAAACCCATCATAATGACATAGGTTCCAATTCCGAACATTACTCCCATGGCAGCAGTAATAGATTGTTTCTTTCTCGAAAGAAGATGTGTTTTAGAAATTGAAAGAAGTAATCTTAACTTCATTACTCCGGTTTATAAATGACTGTATTCTGATCTATTCCGGATAAAATTTGTATGAAGTCCCAATTCGTAAGTCCAATTGTTACTTTAACTTTTCCTGTTTCAGTTTCAACCATATTTCCAGGCAATAAATAGTCAGCAGGAATAACGAGTGCTTTTACATCTTCTTTCACAACAATATTTCCCTCGCCTGTCAGGCCCATATATAACTTTCTGGGTGACTTGGTAAACCTAGCTTTGATTTTAAAAGTTTGATTTCGCTCATCCATTTTGGGGGCAATTTCTGTTAGTACAGCCTCAAAAACTTCATTTTTATATGCTTCCAATGTAATTAGTACTTTTTGTCCTAAATCAACTTTTGAAATATCAACTTCGTCAATCAGCATTTCAAGAGAGTACTTATTATTATCTCCGAGAATAGCCAAAGGTTCTTGCAGGGAAACCATCTCCCCTTTTTCTTTGTTTATTTGAAATACTTTTCCATTAATGTTAGAACGAATAAAATAGTCACCTGTTCTAAGAGATGAAGCACTCAAATTATTTTTGGATTGATTTATTTGGTTTTTTAATTCTACTTCTTTTCGGGCAATTTGCGTTTTGAGGCTCAAGAAATTATTTTTAGAAACTTGAAATTGCATTTTTGAATTATCAAGTTCAGCTTTCGAGCAAGCATTTTTTTTATCTAATTCTATAAACCGAAAATAATTGGTTGAATCGTTCTGCATTTTTAATTGAGCAGATTTCAAATTCAGTTTCATTTCATCAATTACATTCGACTGACCGGAATACGAATCTTTCAATAATTGATACGTGAGCTCTGCATTTTGTTCATTTAGTTGAATTGGTTTATTCGAAATAACAAATAACAGATCTCCTTTTTTCACTTTGTCTCCCTCTTTTACAAGGACTTCATCAAGGTAACCGGCAATAGATGCATTCACCTTATATTCTTCATCCGGCTGCACAGTTGCAGATGAATAGACCGCTTCAATCATATTTTCATAATGCGGTTTAATTGACTCTCTTTTTTTGCCACAACTAGCAATAAAAAATAGGAGTAAAATCGGAAAAATAAATTTCATAAATCGAAATTGAACATCAAATGTAAATCTTATTTAAAGTTCTTTTTATGACGTGCGTCATGAAAAAGATACTTGGGAGTGAAAATAAATTTAGGTTATATAACCTAGAATTAAAACGAAGTCTAAAATAAATACTAATTTGGGTTTTAATTCTATAACTAAAAAATGAAAACCACAACCAGAAATATTGTTGCCGTAATAATAGGTTTATTCATAGGAGGTCTTTTAAACGGATTTATTATTTCAATTAGTGGATCAATAATTTCTCTTCCAAAAGGCGTCGACAATACAACCATAGAAGGCTTACAAAAAGCCATTCATCTCTTTGAACCGAAACACTTTATTTTTCCTTTTTTAGCACATGCATCAGGCACTTTTGTTGGTGTATTCATAGCACTATTGATTTCAAAAACAAAAAAAATGTATTTGGCAATTATTGTTTCAGTTGTTTTTTTAATTGGTGGAATTAGTATGGTTGTTCAATTAAATGCTCCAATGTGGTTTAATATAATGGATTTAGTGGGTGCCTATATTCCTATGGGATTAATTGCTTACAAACTTTTAAAAAAGTAAATTCTTGAAATAAGAAAATTATATTTCAATAGTTTTTAGTATTGTAAAAAATCATCTTTTTGACTAACTTAATGTAAATAAACAATAAAATTTACAATAAAAATGTTAGTTAAAACGTACTCCAGCACTGTGTTTGGTATTAATGCTACAACAATTACGATCGAAGTTAATTTAGGAATTGGAATCAATTTTTATTTAGTTGGTTTGCCCGATAGTGCTGTCAAGGAAAGTCAGCAAAGAATCAAAGCCGCCTTTAAAAATAATGACCTTAAATTTCCAGGAAGAGAAATCACTGTTAACATGGCTCCTGCTGACATCAGAAAGGAAGGCTCTGTTTTTGACTTACCCATTGCGATTGGAATTCTTGCTGTAAGTGAACAAGTTAAATCTGATTTACTTAGTCAGTATTTATTAATCGGAGAGTTATCATTGGATGGTTCCATACAGCCAACCAAGGGGATTTTACCAATTGCATTGCAGGCAAAAAAAGAAGGATACAAAGGAATAATCGTTCCAAAAGAAAATGCGCAAGAAGCAGCAGTTGTTAATGATTTAGAAGTTTATGGGGCAACAAACTTGATGGAAGTCGTATCATTTCTCAATTTGGAAGAATCCGAATTGGCTAAAGAAAAAATTGATATTCTTAATCAATTCGAAAAAATGATTGAAACTTTTGAAGTTGATTTTAAAGATGTAAAAGGACAATTAAACATCAAAAGAGCTTTTGAAATTGCGGCTTCCGGGGGACACAATGTAATTCTCATCGGGCCTCCAGGCGCTGGAAAATCGATGTTAGCCAAACGATTAGCTACAATTTTACCTCCTATGAGTTTGGACGAAGCACTAGAAACAACAAAAATCCACAGCGTGGCTGGAAAAGTAAAAGGACAAATAGGGTTAATTACCCAACGTCCATTCAGAAAACCACATCATACAATCTCGGACATAGGCCTGATCGGGGGCGGAAGTTACCCACAACCCGGTGAAATATCACTGGCACACAATGGGGTTTTGTTTTTAGATGAACTTCCTGAATATAAAAGACAGGTCTTGGAGGTTTTACGGCAACCATTGGAAGATCGAACTGTGAATATTTCAAGGGCCAAATTCTCGATTGATTATCCTGCCGGATTTATGCTCGTCGCGGCAATGAATCCTTGTCCGTGTGGTTATTATAATCATCCGGAAAAAGAATGCGTTTGCGGTCCAGGAGTGGTACAACGCTACTTGAATAAAATATCAGGACCGCTGTTGGATCGTATTGACATTCATATAGAAGTAACTCCCGTTTCATTTGAGGAATTAACCCAAGATATTCCTATCGAGGGAAGTAAAGAAATTCGAAAACGCGTTGAAGTTGCAAGAAACGTTCAAAAACAACGCTATCGAACTCGGGAAGGGATGCATTGCAATGCTCAAATGTCAAAACAAGAATTTGATCTTTTCTGTAAATTGGATGAAACGGGAAATCAAATTTTAAAAAAAGCCATGGACAATTTAGGTTTATCCGCTCGAGCTTATGACAGAATTATTAAAGTCGCAAGAACCATAGCAGATTTGGAGGGTTCTGATAAAATCGAATCTGCTCATCTAGCCGAAGCGATTCAATACAGAAGTTTGGATAGAAATAGTTGGTCCTTAAATTGAGTTTTTGCTAATTATTAAAATTTCTGTAATTTCAAGGACTAAAATATAGGGTATGAAAAAATTATTATTCTTTTCTTTTGTTTGTTTTTCTTTCGCAATATTCGCTCAATACCAAGTTGGTCATACAACGATAACTTTTAACGACCCCACACGAACTGGAGGTTATGGTTCTGGTGGTGGCACTGGTCGTCAAATACAGACCGAAGTTTACTATCCGGCAAATACCGCTGGCGACAATGTAGCAGTGGCATCTGGGCAATTTCCTGTAATTACTTTTGGACATGGATTTGCTATGGCTTGGGACGCTTATTCAAATATTTGGCAACGCTATGCTGCAATGGGTTATATTTTAGCTTTCCCAAGGACGGAAGGAGGAACTATTGCTCCTCCCCCTGTTCATTATCAATTCGCTCTAGATTTAAGATTGGTGTCACAAAAAGTTCTGGCACTAAATACAAATTCAAGTTCAATTTTCAATGGCAAAATCATGCAAAAATCAGGAATTATGGGGCATTCTATGGGTGGCGGTGCTTCAATTGTTGCTGCATCTGGAAATACAAATATTGACGCCGTAATCGGACTAGCTCCTGCAGAAACAAACGATACTTCGGCGATCGCAAAAGCAACTGGTGTAAGTGTACCTGCATTGATTTTTTCTGGAAGTGGTGATGCAGCTACTCCCCCAGCAGATCACCATATCCCAATTTATAATAATTTAGGTAGTAGCTGTAAAAATTTTGTAAGTATTATCGGTGGAGGTCATTGTTATTTTGGCGTAGATAATTTCATCTGTAATGCTGGTGAGGGTTCAAGCAATATTACAATTACACGTCAAGAACAACAAGACAGAACATATGCAATTTTAGATCCTTGGTTAGACTTTATTTTGAGAGGAAACTGTGATTCCTATAATGCATTTCAAACAGCAATGAATGGAACAACAGGAACAGTGAACCAATCTACATGTCCAAGTTTAGCTCCAGTTTCAATAACTGTAAATAATTCACTGTTAACCGCAAACTCAACTGGAACACCTTTATCTTACCAATGGTTCTTGAATGGCTCTCCAATCTCTGGAGAGATAAATCAAACACTAAGTGTAACTCAAAACGGATCCTATACTGTTGAAGTAACCTACTCATTTGGATGTGCTACCAGTTCAGCTTATGTTTACACTAATGGTACTTCCGGAATTATTGAACTAAAAAATGCAGTTAAAATCTATCCCAACCCTGTAAAATCTACTTTAACTGTTGATTTCTCTATTTCAGGGGACAAAAAAATACTAATTTCCGATATTAATGGAAGAGAAATTTTGAAAACATCAACTGAATTGAATACCCTAAATCTTGATTGTAAAGAATTAAAACCAGGATATTACTTGTTAATTTCCGAAATAAATGGAGCAAATTGTAAAACTCAATTTATTAAAGAATAATTTTAACTAATTTCGGCGGTCTTATCTGCTTATTTCTATGAAAAAACTTCTTTTTCTATTCTTTATCGGAGTTTGTGTTAACCTAGGTTATTCTCAAGAATATACAATCCGAGGTTTTATTTATGACAAATCAAATGGCGAACCCATTAGCGATTTAAAGGTGAAATTATTAAAAAAAGATAGTTCAATTGTTGCTCAGGCAATGACCAATGTGAGTGGTTTCTTTGCGATTCCAAAATTAAATATCGGTAACTATATTATTAAAATTGATGATTTCAAATATGCTTTAACCTTTCGAGATATTGAATTAAAGGATAAAAAATTCATTAATGATGTGCGATTTGACTTGGCTACACCTGATAAATCTGTGGAATTAGGCAATATTACCATAAAAGCAAAGACAGAAAAAACAAAAGTAGATGTTGGTAAAATTACTTTAGGGAAAAAAGAATTGGAAAAAATCCCTAGTTATGGAGCAGAAAGTGATATCGTTGGAGGAATTTCAGTTACTCCGGGTGTAATTACCACGGGTGACCAGGGTGGACAGTTGTACGTTCGAGGAGGTACACCTATTCAAAATAAAATTCTTTTGGATGGAATGACAATTTACAGTCCATTTCACTCTATTGGCTTTTTCTCGGTTTTCGAGACGGAATTGGTAAAAAGCATGGACATTTATACCGGTGGTTTTGAATCTAAGTATGGAGGAAGAATTTCTTCTGTAATGGACATTACCTATCGTGATGGGAACAAACAAAAATTTGGAGGTAAAGTTTCTGCCTCTCCATTTCTAGCTAAAATGGTTCTTGAGGGACCAATGGGAAAGAAAAAAGGAGATCAACCAAGGGCTGGCTCATATATTTTCTCCGCAAAACATAGTTTATTGGATTACACCTCCAAAACACTTTATCCGAAAGTGAATGACGGTAACGGGCTTCCGTTTAATTTCACTGACCTTTATGGTAAAATTACTTTTAGTTCTGATGGCGGATCTAAATTCAGTGCATTTGCGTTTCATAATCAGGATTCAGTTAATTATTCAGTTGCAGATTTAAGTTGGAAAGCCTCAGGTGGAGGAATTAACTTCTTGATGGTTCCAAGTGGTTCACCGGTTTTCATTCGAGGACATGTGAATGGAAGTACCTATGAAACATCATTTACTGAAACAGCTCAACAACCGCGCTTTTCAAAAATCGGTGGGTTTGATTTAGGTTTTGATTTCTCTTACTTTCTAAAAAATGAGGGTGAAATGAATTATGGATTCAATTTAAATGGATTCAATACTCAATTTGTTACATACAATGAAGCAAAAACAAAAATTGAAGCAGAGAATTTTACAACAGAAATTGGAGGGTATTACAATTTTAGGAAAGTAACAAGAAGATGGGTGTTTCAAATAGGTATTAGAGGTCAACTCTATGCTTCTTTAGCAACCTTTTCACCTGAACCAAGATTAGGTCTAAAATACAACGCAACTGAAAACTTACGCTTTAAATTCTCAGGCGGAAGATATTCCCAGAATTTCACTTCAGCATCATCAGATAAAGATGTTGTTAACTTGTTTAACGGTTTGCTTTCAGCACCAACGAATGTTCAAAGTCAATTTATTAATGAATTCCAACAAACGAAAAACACCAAAAACGGACTTCAATATGCTTGGCATGCAATTCTAGGATTGGAATATGATTTAGGGAAAAATGTAACTTTAAATCTTGAAGGGTATTACAAATACTTTTCTCAATTAAGCAACATCAATCAAAACAAACTTTATTCGGACATTGCTCAATTTGATCAAATAGCTGATGTTTACAAGAAAGATTTCATTATCGAATCAGGTCAATCATTTGGATTTGATGTGCTAGCAAAATATAATAAAGACAGGTTGTTCCTTTGGGGAGTTTACTCTTATGGTTACAATACAAGATGGGACGGATTCCAAAAATATTTTCCTGTTTTTGACAGAAGACATAACATCAATTTAGTTGCTTCATATATGTTTGGGAAGAAAAAAGACATAGAATTTAACCTTCGTTGGAATCTTGGATCCGGATTACCATTTACACCTACAGCTGGTTACTACCAAGCTGAAAACTTTCAAAATGGCGTAACAACAAATTACGTTACAAACAATCCAAGTACTGTTTCCACAATGCTAGGTGGTTTTAATTCACAAAGACTACCTGCATACCACCGACTTGACATTACTCTAAAGAAACAGTTTAATTTTAAAAATAAAGATGTTCTGGAAATCGTTGGAAGTGTCACGAATGCATATAACAGAAACAACATTTTCTATGTAAACAGAACCACTTCTAAAAAGATTTATCAGTTTCCGATTTTACCAAGTTTTGGTTTGAGTTATAAGTTTTAATTATGGCTATAATTGCTCCTTTTAAAGCATTAAGACCAGTTCGGGACAAAGTGCATTTAGTTGCAACTCGACCTTATTACTCTTACAAGAAAAATGTATTAAAAGCCAAATTGGAAGATAATCCATTTACTTTCTTACATATAATAAATCCAGAATTTGGAAGCGCTATCAAAACAAAACCAAATTCGGATGAACGCTTTCAATTGGTGAAAGATCAATATGCTGAATTTATTAAACAAGGTATTCTTATCCAAGATGAAAGTCCAAGAATCTATATTTATCGTCAAACAAGTAATGGTCATGCATTTACAGGCGTAGTTGCTGGAGCCAGTATTCAGGAATATCATGATGACTTAATAAAAAAACATGAAGCTACACTTACTTCAAGAGAAGCCATGTTTACAAGATATCTAGATCTTGTTGGCTACAATGCTGAGCCTGTATTATTAAGTTATAAAGGTGATAATCACATCGAGGAATTATTGTCTGATTATACGTCAGTACGTCCAGAATATGAATTCACCACAACAGATAGGATAACCCATGAACTTTGGGTATTGAATGAAAATGAAACATTGATTTTGAAAAATGCTTTCGATGCAGTTGACGCAACATACATAGCAGATGGTCACCACCGTTCAGCATCTTCTGCAAGACTATTTGAAGAAAGATTAAATAACGGATTGAATACTTTCGGTAATGTTGGTTACTTTCTTGCATTTTTTGTTGAAGAAAGCCGATTAAAAATTCTCGAATTTAATCGACTTATAAAATCATTAAATGGTTTCACGAAAGACACTTTCATTCATGCATTGAGCGCACTTGGGAAAATTAATCCAATTACCTCAGCCGAAAAACCACATGAAGAACATCATTTTTCTATTTGTGTTCAAGGTGAGTGGTTTGAATTTATTCCTGAAAATTATTTAATCGATGAAGAACATCCGGTTAAATCACTTGACTCTGATTTACTTACTGAATTAATATTAACACCAATTCTTGGAATTGAAGATTTAAAAACAAGTGATCAAATAGAATTTGTTCCAGGCAATGAATCGTTAGCTTCAATAGAGCAAAAAATAAATTCAGGCAAATTTGAAGTTGGATTTGTGTTGTTTCCTGCCACCATTGAACAAGTGAAACGAGTTGCCGACAACCAGATGAACATGCCCCCTAAATCAACATGGGTGGAACCGAAATTAAGAAGTGGTCTTACAATTTATGACATAAACGAATGATTGCCTACAATCTCGAAAAATTAAAAAATTCAATTCCTGAAAAAGTTTGTCTGATTGCAGTGTCAAAAACAAAACCAGTTATTGATCTTCAAGAAGCTTATAATTTCGGCCAACGTCATTTTGGAGAGAATAAAGTCCAGGAAATGTGTGAAAAAGAAGCCGCCTTACCTAAAGACATTCAATGGCATTTAATTGGGCATTTACAGACAAATAAAGTCAAGTACATTGCACCTTTTGTTCATCTAATACATTCAGTTGATAGCTTAAAATTGTTGTTAGAAATTAATAAGCAAGCCTTAAAAAATAATCGTATTATAAATATTTTATTGCAGTTTCATATTGCGCTTGAAGAGACGAAATTCGGTCTTAATTTAACAGAGGTTAAAGAATTGCTAGATTCTGAAGAATATCGTAATTGCCATAATATTAATATTTTGGGTGTAATGGGAATGGCATCATTTGTTGAAAATGAAATACATATCAGAAATGAATTCAAAGAATTAAAATCAATTTATGAATTCTTGAAGCTAAACTACTTTGCTAATCAACCTGAATTTAAAGAAATTTCTATGGGAATGAGCGGTGATTATGCCATAGCAATAGAGGAAGGTAGCACAATGATTCGTGTTGGAAGTTCCATTTTTGGAGGGAGATGAACTTAATTAGAGTTATTTAAACCCATTTTATTCTATTAATTTACCTCAAATCTGCTTTTTATCAATTAATAACCGTACTTTTACGCAAATTAATATTATTACAATGAGTAAAGGAACAGTAAAATTCTTCAACGAAACAAAAGGTTTTGGTTTTATCGTTGAAGAGGGAACGGACAAAGAACACTTTGTACACGTTACAGGATTAATCGACAAAATCAAAGAAAATGATGAAGTTGAATTCGATCTTCAAGAAGGTCGAAGAGGTTTGA
>CANGLG010000014.1 GCA_947454395.1 Flavobacteriales bacterium | reverse complement strand
GAGCTTCATACCTGGATTCACAAAGTAATGAGTGATAATAAATTATCATACGAAATTATCTTTGTTGACGATGGAAGTAAAGATAAATCCTGGGAAGTAATTTCAAAACTCAAACAGATTGATATCAATGTGCGAGGAATTAAATTTCAACGTAATTACGGGAAATCAGCAGCTTTACAAGTTGGATTTCAAGCAGCGAAAGGCACTGTGATAATTACCATGGATGCAGATTTACAAGATTCTCCTGATGAAATTCCTGAATTAAGAAGGATGATAATTGAGCAGGATTTGGATGTGGTATCAGGATGGAAGAAAAAACGTCATGATCCAATTTCAAAAACACTTCCAACAAAATTATACAATTGGGCAGCAAGAAGAATTACAGGAATCCGTCTTCATGACTTTAATTGTGGACTCAAGGCTTATAAATTGTCCGTAGTAAAAAGCATTGAACTTTATGGTGATATGCATCGCTATGTTCCTGCTTTGGCGAAATACGCTGGGTATAATAAAATTGGCGAAAAAGTTGTTCAACATCAAGCAAGGAAATACGGAGTTACAAAGTTTGGATTAAACCGGTTTTTACACGGACCACTCGATTTAATGACGGTTGCGTTCATGGGGAAATTTGGCAAAAAACCAATGCATTTCTTTGGTGCGCTCGGCATGTTGATGTTCTTTATTGGTTTTGGATTGATTTTCTATCTTGGTATCGATAAACTTTTTATTCATCAAACAGCAAGAAATTTGGCGCAACGTTCTGAATTCTTTATTTCTTTGGTTGCAATGATAATTGGTGTTCAATTCTTTTTAGCAGGATTTTTAGCAGAATTAATTGGGCGCAATTCATCGACACGAAATCATTATTTGATTGAAAACGAAATCTAATTATGGGAATTGATTGGGGAATTGATCAAACATGGACTTTGTTTTTAGACAGAGATGGCGTCATAAACGAACGTATCATGGGCGGTTATGTATTAGATAAATCCCAATTTCGATTTAAAGAAGGGGCCATTGAATCTTTAGGGAAATTAACCAATAAATTCTGTCATGTTTTTGTAGTAACCAATCAGCAAGGTGTTGGTTTAGAAAATATGAGCGAAATAGAATTGAATGAAATTCATTTACATATGACTGAGCAGATTCATTCGAACGGAGGTAAAATTTCAAAGGTGTTTTCTGCTACTGAATTAAAAAATGAACAGAGTCAAATGCGAAAACCCAAGTCAAAAATGGCACTCATGGCTCAAAAAGAATTTCCTGAGGTTAATTTTGAAAAGTCAATAATGGTAGGCGATACAGATTCAGACATTCTCTTCGGGAAAAAACTTGGAATGAAAACGGTATTAATTTTGACAGAAGAAAAAACGAGTGAAAAACCAGATATTATTGTTAACTCGCTTCATGAACTTAATAATTTGATATGAAATTCTATTTGTTTTTTATTTTATTTCTTTTCCAGTTTAAAATCTTTGGTCAGTTAAATCAAACGGATTCAAAAGGAAGAAAACAAGGTGCATGGGAAAAGAAATATCCGAATAGCACTGTGTTACAATATAAAGGTCAATTTATAGACAATAATCCCGTGGGTGTTTTCACCTATTATTACCCTGAAGGACAAGTGAAGGCAATGATTGAGCATTCAAAAGATGGACATAGGTCGAGAGCAGTGTTTTACTTTGAAAATAAAATGATGCTCAGTGATGGTTTTTACTTTGATCAAAAAAAAGATTCAACCTGGGTGAATTACAATCCCGAAGGATTGATTTTGAGTGTTGAGACCTACAAAATTGACAAGCTAAATGGAAAAAAAGTGATTTATTATCTGGAAGGACAAATTGAAACAGAAAAATTGAATCCACTCTCGGTAGCGAATTATAAAGATGATAAATTAAACGGAGATTATAAGGAGTATTTTTCGACTGGTAAAATAAAAAAAACTGGTTCATATAGTGATGGAAAACAAATTGGTGAGTGGAAAGACTTTTATCCCAATGGTAAGATTTATTCAATCTCAAAATTTAAAGATGACCTTTTGCACGGTTGGACAATTGCTTACGATAAAGATGGAGCGGAAATAAGTCGATTCATGTACAAAAATGGTGAGCGCTTGGATGAAAAACAGTTGAAAAGTTATTTGAAATTGTGTCAAGAAAAAGGTATTGACCCGAATCAATAGATTTCTTACATTTGTGATATGACCAAGTTACTTCATCTATCTTTTTTGATTTTTTTACTTTCAATCGGAGTATCTTGCAAAAAAGATGATACAACGCCTAACTCAGTTAGTAATTTCGAAACTTATTTTGATTTAACTCCGGGAAGATATATTGTATATGATGTTTTTGAAGTTTTTCATGATGAAACCGCTTTGATAAAACACGATACATCAGTTTATCAATTAAAAACTTTAGTGGGTGATACGATTACTGACAATCAAGGAAGAATCGCTCGTAAATACATTCGGTCTAAGAGAAACACCTCTTCTGAAAGCTGGGTAATCACGGATGTTTGGACAACGATTATTGAAGGAAACCGTGCTGAATTAGTTGAGGAAAATGAACGAATTATAAAAATGATGTTTCCTTTAAGTTTAAGTACAAAATGGAATGCAAACGTATTTAACCCTGGAAATTCGTTAGATTGTTTTTATAGGAATATTCATAAACCCATGCAATTGAATGGTTTGCAGTTTGACAGTATTTCAACTATTGACCAAGAAAACGAACGAAATTTGATTGAATATAGGAGGAAATACGAAACATACGCAAATCATGTTGGCATGGTTATTAAATTTTATAAGGATTTGAAAATAAGCAATTTCGATACGCTTAATATTAAGTCAGGACACGAGTACAAATACACATGCATTGATTTTGGAATCGAGTAATTCAAATTCAAAAATTAAAGTTTCTTTCTTTTCTGCTTTGTCACCTTTTCGCGGCGGAATTGCCAGTTTTAGTGAACTATTGATTCTCCAGTTAAACAAGATTGCAGAGATTAAAGCATACACATTCAAAAAACAATATCCAGATTTCCTATTTCCGGGAAAAACGCAATACGCAGTTAAAACAGAGGCTAAATTTCCAAGAATTGTTTCAGGGTTTAATCCTTTTACCTATATTAAAGCTGCTTACATTCTTAGAAAATCCAAATCGCAAATTTTTATAACCAATTATTGGATGACTTTTTTCGGACCAATGATGGCATTTTTTGCTTTTTGCCTAAATAGAAGGACAACCAAGATTGCTCTAATTCACAATTTAATACCACATGAAAAACGATTTTTTGATAGTTTTTTTAACCGTTTGTTTCTGTCTCAATATGATGGTTTTGTGGTATTATCAGATGCAGTAAAAAAGGATGTTTTAACAGTTAAAAAAAATGCAAAATGCATCGTCTTAAAGCATCCTCCTTATGGACAATTTGGCGAAAAAATAAACAAGTTAGAGGCTCAAAAAAAACTAGGTCTTGATAAAACGAAAAAAACACTTCTTTTTTTTGGTTTAATTCGCGATTACAAAGGACTTGACGTGTTGTTAAAAGCTTTCTCTCTTTTAGAATCAGACTATCAATTATTAATTGCCGGAGAAGTTTATGGTTCTGAAAAAAAGTACACTGATTTAATTGACGGTTCAAAAAATAAAAACATCCTCTTTAAAAATGATTTTATTCCAGATGAGGAGGTTGTAGATTATTTCAGTGCTGCCGATCTATGTGTGCTTCCATACAAATCTGCAACTCAGAGTGGTATAAAAGCAATTGCCGATTCATTTCGAGTTCCAGTATTAACTACAAAAGTCGGTGGTTTGGCTGAAGAAATTTTAGATTGTCAAAACGGTTTTATTATTGAAAGCACAAATGAAACCGCAATGGCTAAACAAATTGCAACTTTATTTAATGATAATTCAATTGAAAAGGTCCAGCGATTTTTAGATGAATCAATCGTCATGGAAGAGAACAAATGGTTTGAATTTGCACAACATGTAATGAAATTCGCATCAGATTTGAAATCTGAAAAACAGCATTAATAGCTCCATTTACTTGTTTGTAATCTAATTTTATTTGACTTTCAGGATTGTAAATTCTATATTTGCACCCTTAATTGAATTTTTAATTTAAAATATATGCGTTTAAAAGGGTTCTTTTGGTTTTTAACTATCACATTAGTAACGGTTTGTGTTTATCAGTTGTCATTTACTTGGGTGGCATCTAATGTTGAAAACGATGCAGAAAAAACAGCAACTGTTATTGCTAATCAATTGAAAAAGAAAGCAGAATTAAATGGTGACAGTACGGAATTGAATGGTGTTTACATTCATTTTGATAGTCCTGAAGGTTTTGATTTGGCAAAAGCCTCAATTATAAATAATATTTTAAAAGAAAAAAGTGAAGGTGACCAAGGAGTGTATCCATTGATAGGCTCAAGTTTTAAGGTTGTTAAAAAACGTTCCCTTGCTTTTGGTCTTGACCTTGTTGGCGGTATGAGTGTTACACTTGAAATATCAACACCTGAATTAATTAAAAATCACGCTAAAAACCCAAGGGATTTAAAATTCATTAAGCCATTTGAGAAAGCTGTTTATAAACACAATTCGAGAGGAGGAGATTTCTTAACGACTTTCATAGATACATACAAAGAAGTGAATGGGAATTTACCTTTAAGCTATTCTTTGAAAGGAGAAGGTCTTGGAATTAAATCAAGTGATTCAGAAGTGGAATCTTATTTCCGTAAAATGGTTTCTTCTTCTTTGGATGGAGTTGAACAAATCATGAGTCGTCGTATTAACCAATTTGGTGTTGCTCAGCCTAACATTCAAAAAGATCTTTCTTCAAACCGATTGTATATTGAACTTCCAGGTGTACAAGATGAAAATACAGTTGCTCAAAAGTTACAGTCTACAGCGAACCTTGAATTCTTTGAGACTTTTCCTATGAGTAGCATTCAATCTCAATGGGATGAAGCAGCAAGTATTTCTCTACGAGACGAAATTGATTTAAGTAACACGGATACAACTAAAATAGATTCATTGAAAAATGATGCAGCGTCTTTATCGCTAACAAATTCTTCCTCACAGAAAGAAGGATTGAATGCTCTTCTTAAATTTAATTCATATAGAGATCCTAGCACGAATCAACCAAGGCGTTCAGATAATGAAGTTGGCTATGCATTTTTTGATGATGATCCAGCTAAAAATGACAAGGCAAAAATTGATGAGATTTTAAAAAGAAAAGATGTAATGTCTGTTTTTTCGCCAAATGTAAAATTCATGTGGTCAGCTGATCCTGAGGAAATTAGTGATAAAATAAAAAAGAAAGCTTACGTTTTGTACGCTTGTAAAGTTCCTGATGGTGGAGGAGCAAGGGTAAATGGTTCGCACATTGACGAGGCTCGCACAGGTTATGACCAGCGTGATGGAAAAATCACAGTAAATCTTGAAATGACTGCTGATGGAGCAGATGAATGGGGAAGAATGACATCTGAACACAAGGGAGAAATCATTGCTATTACGATGGATAATGTTGTTTATAGTGCTCCTCGTGTAAATGATGCTATTCTAACAGGTAGCACACAAATTTCCGGAAACTTCACGTTTGAAGAGGCAGAGGATCTAGCTGGGTTATTAAATGGTGGAGCTCTTCCTGCACCTTGTGTAATAAAAGAATTACAAAAAGTTGGACCAACAATCGGAAAAGAAAATTCTCAAGCCGGTTTGATTTCATTCGCTTTTGCATTTTTAGCGGTATTGATTTATATGTATTTCTACTACGGTAAGGCTGGACTTGCTGCTAATATTGCTTTAACTGTTAACGTTGTTTTAATATTTGGAAGCTTAGCATCTTTTGGCGCAGTATTAACCCTAGCTGGAATTGCTGGTATCGTATTGACAATTGGTACAGCGGTTGATGCAAATATCTTGATATTCGAACGAATTAGGGAGGAACAAAACCGTGGTCTCGACTTGGCATCATCAGTAGGTGTTGGATTCAAAAAAGCTTTACCTTCAATCATAGATGCAAACGTAACTCACTTACTTGTAGCGATTATTTTGAAAATTTTTGGAACAGGTGAAATTGAGTCATTTGCAACAACCTTGATTATTGGTATTTTCACTTCATTATTCTCTGCGATTATTATTTCAGAATTGGTTATACATGCTTGGTTGGATAAAGGAAAATCCATTTCATTTAATACCAATATGTCTAAAGGTTGGTTCCAGAATTTTAAATTTGATTGGATTGGAAAAAGAAAGTACTTCTATATTTTCTCTATATCAGTTACAATTTTAGGGATAATAAGTTTGTCAACAAGAAGTTTGAAGCAGAGTGTTGAGTTTACAGGAGGACGTACTTTTGTAGTGAAATTCGATAAAAAAGCAGACACAGAATATATTAGAACTAATCTAGAAAAAGTTTTCGTTGAAAATAAGGAAACTGCATCTATTGATTTGAAAACAAAGTCAAACGATTACAATGTTGAAATAATTACCAACTACCTTCTTAAAAAAGATGGGGCAAATGAAGTTGTAAACAAAAAGTTGAACGAAGGTTTGGCTGCTTGTAAAGATCGTTTAGGAAATTACAAAATTGTAGAATCAAGAAGTATCTCTGCCTCAATTTCAAGTGAATTGTGGACATCTTCAGCGATTGCAATTTCCCTTTCATTAGTAGCTATTTTTGCATACATTTTATTGCGTTTCGGTCATTGGCAGTATTCAATTGGGGCGATTGTAGGTCTTGCCCACGATGCGTTCTTTGTTATTTCGATTTTCTCTTTATTGCATGGATTCTTGCCATTTAGCTTAGATGTAAATCAAGCATTTATCGCAGCAATCTTGACCGTCATCGGTTACTCTATGAACGACACCGTCATTGTATTCGATAGGATACGTGAAAATTTGAAAAATAGTGGGGAGGATGACCATCATTATGAAATCATAAATAAGTCATTGAATACAACCTTGAGTCGAACATTTAATACTTCAATGATATTATTTGTTGTCGTTTTAATCATGTTTATTTTTGGTGGACCAGCAATAAAAGGGTTCTTATTTGCCTTGCTTGTGGGTGTAGTTATCGGAACGTATTCTTCATTATGTGTTGCTACACCAATCTTGATTGATTTCTCTAAGCGTTTGAAAGCTTAAATAGAAAATAATTTTTTCAGAAGGCCCACTTTTTAGTGGGCTTTTTTATTTTCCAACTAATTCTGGGAAATTCGATTGAAAAAATCCAAACTTATATCACAAACAAGTTTCAATCTTTCAGGTAATTTTTCTCCTAGCCAAGGATGAGAAGCTCCGAAAACATGATCTGAATTTTCAATAATATGAAGAGAAACATTTAATCTATTTGCATTCGCATCACCTTCGCTTAACGGAACAGATGAGTCAGAATCACCATGAATAATGCAAGCTGGAATTTTTAAATTTCTACAAGCGTTTTCAATATTAAGAATTTCCCGATTCTGAATGAAATCCTCGTAAAGTGAATAATATTGTGCCAAATTTTGTTTGGTTCGACTATTCTGAACATAACGGATACCTTTTGTTTTCCATTCTTCTATTTCTTTACCTTTCGGAAAGCGCGAGCTAATGTCAGAAATTCCAGCCCAAGAAGTCACGGAGTTTATTCGCTTATCAATATTTGCAGCAAGTAAAGCAATTCCACCACCGCGAGAATGACCAATTAAATGAATTCTCTTATTTGATATCCCTTGATTTTCAATCCAGTCCAAGACACAAAATACGTCATTCAGTTCTTTCGAATAGGTGTTATTACCAAAACTTATTTCGTCCGGAAAATCAATTCCGTTATCTATAGTTCCGCCATTATGACTTAGGTTGAACTTACAGAAACCGAATCCATGAGATGTGAAAAAATCTTGAACTAAATTCCATGCACCCCAATCTTTAAATCCCATAAAACCGTGAATAAAAATAACGATTTCTTCATTGAATTTTTCAGGAATTTCAAAATCGATTAAGCTTTGTCGATTGTTTGAACCGATGTAAATAGCATTTTTCATTCAAATAAAAATCAGTCCATTTTTGACTAATTAAATTTTTTCTTGTCTTTTTCGTTCCAGTCAAAGCGCTTTTTCTCGTATGGAAAAACATCAGCCAATTCTCCAGAGTAATAAAATTCAAAAGCAATGGACCCAAAAGTGTATTTGGAGTTTCCAACTTCATATTCCGAACCGCCAACACTTGGGTTCTTTTTTGGCTTTGATTTGTTATAACCGAGATTAAACAAGGAAGCCAATATTTCAGGACGATCATCAATCGGATAACCAGCACGTTCCCACTGCATTTTAATTTGTTTGACAAAAAGTGCTGCATATAAGTAAGAGTAGTAGTGATTATCGAACTGAACCAACCTTTTTACCCGCACACTCATTGTATCATTTATGTTATTGGTGTAATTTCTCAAAGAATCATAATCTAACAAGTGAGCAAACTTTTTACCGAGGTAATAAACACTTGATGAATCTTTTAGATACTGTTCAATTTTCTTAGCTGTATTTTCTTTAATTCCGGTTACTCCGTAGGAAAGGTTGTTTTCCAGTACAAGCACTTTTAAGGGGCCGATATAACGTTTGTAAGATTCCCTTTTTGAATTGAATAAGCGAATTTGTTCTCCCGCAAGACAAGCAACAATCAAACGTGCTTCTACACCTGAAGCTCTTGCAGCAGAATAAATCCATTTTTTATCTTTTTGAACTGCAATGCGAAATGCTTTCCATTCTTCGATATTCATCCATTCGAATACACTAAGTCCGGTTGTCTTTTTTTGTTTCAGTTTCTTAGCCCGCATTTCTTTTAAGGCATTTTGGTAATCTTTATTTTTCAACATGCGCAAATCCACTGCATCGAGCATTTGTAAGGTAATCTTTTCATCGTGGTTGCTCAAATAAGTATTTAGAATATATTGCGCATTTTTAGGATAAAATTCATTCAATACCAGAATGCGATTTAGAGCTTCATAACGATGTTTTGCCATGGAGACGCTATCAACCTTGAATGATTGGTTGTATTTATCGTGCATTTCCTGAAAATAACGATTGTTGTCGTCAATCATCCCAGAGTCATTTGTCCATTGGAATTTCATGGCCAAATAAGTGAACGTCAGAAAAAAACCGTAGGCAGAAAATCCGTAAAGACAAGTATTGTATGGGATTTTAAACCATTTACTTTGAAACAATTGGCGCATTATTGAGATTTGAAAAGTAAAAGTATAAACAATTGGATAATTGTGAGCGATTTAATTGCTTATATCAATCGGAGTGAAATGTAATTTGCAATTCGACCTTCTAAATTCTTAATTAACAAGTCATTTCACGTAGTCCTGCTTCTGAACCAACATGTATTGATCATTATCCATTTTCAGATAACCAAAGTCGTAACAGAAAAAATATTGGGAACCTTTTTGAGTTCTGTAAATGTTAGTGAAATAATGAAAATTAAATCCTTGTTCGGCTAAAGTTATTCCATCCACTGTTTTTTTTCCATTGGGATTCAGTAAAGCCAAAATTCTTCTATTTTTTCTTAGAATTGAATTTATTTTTCGAACGGTTGTATTCGCATCTTCATTTTGGCGATTGTTAAATGTGTTGCGACAATAATCAGAACAAAAAACTTTATCTTTTCTTCCCGATACTTTAATTCCACATTCCGGACAAGTGCGTTTTTCCATAGGATTGATTCCTACAAGATTAACAAGAATTAACAGCAAAAACAAGACTTTCAGTTCAAACTTTGACAACTTTGTGTTCCATCAAATAAACCTTTATGCTCGAAAATTCAACAAATGCCGTTAATCCGGCGGAAGCACTCCGTAAATTGAGTGAAGAAATTAAAATTGAACTTGTTGGTATCGAAACGCTTAAAGCTGAAATCAGTAAAACAATTGTTGGACAACAGCAAATGTTGGATCGCTTGTTAATAGCGCTTTTATCAAATGGACATATTTTATTAGAAGGAGTTCCTGGTTTAGCTAAAACTTTAGCGATAAAAACCTTGTCAGATGCTATTCATGGTTCATTCAATCGAATTCAGTTTACTCCGGATTTGCTACCTGCCGATTTAACTGGAACAATGGTTTATCACCAAAAGTCGGAATCATTTGCCGTAAAAAAAGGTCCTGTTTTCGCATCTTTTGTTTTAGCGGATGAGATAAACAGAGCGCCAGCAAAAGTGCAAAGTGCATTACTTGAGGCTATGCAAGAGCGTCAAATCACGATAGGCGACGAAACGTTTAAATTGCCAGATCCGTTTTTAGTACTTGCAACCCAAAATCCAATCGAGCAAGAGGGAACTTATCCTTTACCAGAAGCACAAATCGATCGCTTCATGCTGAAAGTGACATTGGGTTATCCAACAAAAGAGGAAGAACGTCAAATAGTTCGCTCAAATATCCGTCCTGAAGGACTTCATAAACCAAAGCAAATTTTAACAACGGATGATATTGTTCGTTTACGTGAATTGGTAAGACGCGTTTATCTCGATGAGAAAATAGAACAATACATCGTAGATATCATTTTTGCGACAAGAAATCCGGAAACCATAGGATTGACCCAACTTTCAAACATGTTGTCATTTGGTTCTTCTCCGAGAGGAAGCATCAATTTGGCATTAGCTGCAAAATCACATGCCTTTTTACAAGGAAGGGCATTTGTAGTTCCAGATGACATTCGTTCGGTTGCGGTTGATGTTTTGCAACACCGTATTGGAATTACGTATGAAGCAGAGGCTGAGAATCTGACTTCGAAAGACATTATTGAAAAGATTGTAGCTCAAGTTGAAGTTCCATAAGATAAGGTGTGAATACAGGTGAATTAATAAAAACGATTAGAACCCTTGAAATTAAAACTAAAGGGTTGACTAAGCACGTTTTTTCAGGTCAGTACAAATCCGCTTTTAAAGGAAGGGGAATGGCTTTTAGTGAAGTTCGGGATTATCAAATTGGTGATGAAGTACGAACTATTGACTGGAATGTAACAGCACGTTACAACTCGCCTTTTGTTAAAGTTTTTGAAGAAGAACGCGAATTAACTGTTATGCTTATGATAGATATTTCTGGTTCTTCAGAATACGGAAGTGAAAAACGCTCTAAAAAGCAGAGACAAATTGAAATTGCTGCTACACTTGCCTTTTCAGCTCTTGCAAATAATGATAAAGTAGGAGCGATATTATTTTCAGATAAAACAGAATTATATATTTCACCACAGAAGGGTAGGGAACACGTGTTGTTGATTTTAAGACAATTAATTGAATTTCAACCTAAAAATACGGGTACAAATATTTCGGAATCCTTGAGGTTTTTAAGAAATACACACAAAAAAAGAACCGTAAGCTTTTTGATTAGTGATTTTGAAAGCGATGAATCTTTCATGGATGATATGAAACGAACAAAAAAACGACACGACATTGTCGCTATCAAAGTGAATGATTTTTCAGAATATAATTTACCGTTGTTAGGCTGGATTCAGTTTTTCAATTCAGAGACGAATGATACAACTTGGGTGAATGCTTCATCGGAATCGACCAAAAAATTATTTAAGAAAGAGTTTGATTTTCGTCAAAGTAAATTATCGGATGAATTCAAACGATCGGGAATTGACCATGTAATCATAGATACCGCGCAGAACATTGTTCCACCGTTGGTTCAATTATTTAAAAGTAGAAGATGAGGACTGTGATCATTTTTCTTCATCTTTTTCCAATCGTGTTGTCTGCACAGCAACCGACAGCAAGTATTTCTCGAGACAAAGTAGAAGTAGGAGGTAGGGTAGATTTAATTTATAAGATAGAACTAAAAAAAACGGACCGATTTTCAATTAATCCTCTAACCGGAAATTTCCCTGCAAAACTCACATCTGAAAATTCGTCACTTAAAACTGCTGCTTTTGATGAGATTGAAATCATTGGTTTTACAGATACGATTATAACTCGAGGAAATGGAAAAGTTTGGCTAGGTGTCTATGAACTCACACCTTGGGATAGTGGTTTAGTGGTTTTGGAAGGCCAAAGGTTTACGATTAATGATTCTACTTTTGATTTTCCATCGGTTTACCTAAATTGTAATCTAGTTCCTCATAAAAAAGGACAAGGAATTTATGATATAAAGGAGACTTTTGCTAAAACCCCTGAAAAACGAACATTCATTGTATTTTTCATTAAATACTTTGCATGGTGGTTGCTACCATTTATTGGGTTTATTATTTATCGCTTAATATCGAATAAAAGAAATTCCAAACCTTTAAAAACAGATAAAGAAATGTCATTGAAGGAACGAACTTCTCGGGCAATTGATGCACTTGAAAAGGCAGAAATGTGGCGTAAAGACCAATTAAAAGAACATTTTGTTGAGTTATCCTACATTTTACGTTCCTACCTTACAGCAAGGTATTCCATTAGTTTACTTGATAAAACGACAGGTGAAACAAAATTGCTTCTAATTCAAAAAGGTTTGAATAAGGAAGTCGTGGATACAATTCTTCGTTTACTTAGTCATTCAGATATGGTGAAATTTGCTGCATCTGAACCGGCTGAAGAGTTGATTTATAAGTCACTTTTTTTACTTCGACAAATAGTTTCAGAAACTAGTCCAATTGAATTTGAACATGCTGAATAACTGGAACATAAACATAGCTCAATTTGATTTTTTTCAGCCGCAATTGCTTTGGTTGCTTTTATTGGTGCCATTTTTTGGTTTGTATCTTTGGAGGCAAGAAAAGAGACGAGTAGGGGATTGGAAATTCAGTAGTTCTGTTAAAGTGCAACGTAAATTTGAATTCAAACCAATTGTATATGTCAGGCAATTATTGATAGTTGGAAAACTGGCACTACTATCCCTTTTGATAATTGCTTTAGCTAAACCATTTCGATGGAATGACAAAGATGCACAGACCGAAGATTATAAATTTGGAATTGACATTGTATTGTCTATTGATGTTTCTCTTTCAATGTTGGCTACAGATTTTAAACCAAATCGATTAGAAGCAGCAAAATCCGTGGCTAAAGAATTTATTGATGGCAGAAGAGGTGATAGAATTGGTTTGGTAGTTTATTCTGGTGAGGCATATACAGCATGTCCAGAAACTTTGGATTATGAAGTTTTGAAATCTCAAATTGATGCTGTCGATGGAATGAGCATGGAACCTGGAACAGCAATCGGGACAGGTTTAGGCACAGCAGTAGTTCAATTGCGAAGTGACAGTTTAAAATCCAAAGTCATTATTTTGCTCACTGATGGTGTGAATAATGCAGGGGATATTACACCCATTCAAGCAGCTGAACTAGCGAAAGCAAAAAACATTTGCGTTTATACAATTGGAGTTGGAAGTGAAGGGGTTGCTCCAACACCTTTTGTAACTCCTGTAGGAGTGCGATACGAAAATCAACTGGTAGAAATAGATGAGCCGACACTGATTCAAATTGCAAAAACTACCGGAGGCGAGTATTTTCGCGCAACTGATGAAAAGAGTTTAAAAAGTATCTATAATCAAATTGAAGAATTAGAAAAGCGTAAAATGGCCGATAAACATTATCAGTCTGAGCCTCCTGCGACTCCCGGAGCTTTTTTAAATTGGGCTTTTCTTCTTTTAGGAATTATCATTTTAACTGAATTCGGACTTTTTGTAAATAATGACTAAAACAACAGAGACATACCCAATTGTTAAGGTAATACGCACTTTGCTATTCTGTGAAGTCGTTTTTTGGGTAGTATTTTATTTATTCATTCAAAGTCTTGGATTTCTAATACCGCTTTCAGGAAGTCAGTTTGGTTTTCAATTTGCTAAGCCACAGTATTTTTATCTTTTAATTCTTTTACTTCCATTTTTATATGTTTTCATTCAATCGGTAAAAAGGAAAAATCAAATTGATTCAAACTTATCTCAGTTTAGCAAAAGCAAGGTTCCACAAGGGTCCCTTTTATGGCTTATAGTGCGCTTTTTTCTAATTAGGTCTGCATTTGTATTTTTGATTGTGGCACTTGCTCAACCGATTTACGGAAGAAAAAAGGTGAAGGGTACCGTGAAAAGTATGGAGTTGGTTGTTTGTTTGGATGTTTCAAATTCAATGAATACCAAAGATATTGATCAAACATCAAGACTTGAAGTTGCTAAAAGGTCCCTGAATGCATTGATAAGTAGTTTGTCTGGAGAGAAAATTGGATTGTGTCTTTTTGCAGGAAATGCTTACGTTCAACTTCCATTAACAACCGATTACAGCGCAGCTAAATTATTTGTGAATGAAGTAAATACAAATAATATTTCTTCCCAAGGAACCAATGTTCCTGAGGCTTTGTCAACCGCGACATCGATGTTTAGTAAAGAGAAAATCACAAAAGCAATTCTAATAGTTACGGATGGTGAGAATCATGAAGAAGAACGAGATGAAATTTATAGTGAAATAATTGAAAAAGAAATACAGGTTTGTGCTTTGGGAATTGGAACTGAGCTTGGCGGTCCTGTACCTGAAGATCCATTTAATCCAGGAAATGGATACCGTAAAGACGCTTTAGGACAAAATGTTGTTTCAAAATTAAATCCTTCATTTGTGAAGCAAATCGCTGAAAAAACAAATGGTTATGCTATGATTACTTCTGATCCGTATCCAGATTTACAAACGATATTAACACAAATTAACCAGATGAAACGAACGAAATTGCGAGATTTGGAGTTCGAAATTCAGGAAAGTCGATACCAAGGACCACTATTGTTTTCAATTGTGTGTTGGTTACTTTGGTTAATCATTCCAGGATTAAAACGATTATTGTAAAATGAGCAGAGTATTAATTGTATTGTTTTCATTGATTTTCGTGAGTAGTTTATCCGCTCAAAAATGGATTGATTCATTAGAAGTAGCTCGCAAAGCATACAAATCAGGTGATTATGAAAAAGCTGTAAAATATTACAAGTCAGCTCAAAATCATGCTCCAGAAGATGTTGATTTATCTGATGAAATAGCTCAATCTACATACCGTTCGCGAGACTTTGAAGGTGCAGAAAAAGCATTCCAGCAAAGTGCTACGTCTAAGAAATCAAAGGAAGAAAAGGCAAAATCACAACACAATACAGGAAATGCTCAGATGAAAAAAAAGGATTATGACGGAGCAATTGCATCCTACAAAGAATCTTTGAGAAACAATCCGAATGATCCCGAAACAAAGTATAATCTATCAGAAGCCATTCGTCAGAAAAAGGAACAAGAAAAGAAAAATCAGAAAGAACAGCAAAATCAAGAAAATCAGCAACAGAATAATAGTAATCAAAACTCAAATAACAACCAAAATAGTGGGAGTGACAACAAGAAAATGCCAAATAAACAAGCTGATAAAATGTTGGACGATTTAACCCGTCAAGAAGCTGCTACAAAAAGGCGTTTAGGGAAAAATAACAAAGGAAAAAGTTCAAGTAATAAATCAGGAAAAGATTGGTGATGAAAAATATTATTCTTGTCTTATTTCTTGGTTTGACAACTGGCATATTTTGTCAGAAAGGAATAGTAAAACTTGAAATTGAACCTAAGGTAACTCAAGTTGGAGAGGAGATTTTGGTTACAGTAAAAACAAATGTTCAAGGTGAAATTGATATTGATTTTCCAAGTGCATTTGTCAATGGTTATGCCGTAATGAATGGCATGGAACAAGAAATGGATTACGCAACAGGTAGGGTGATTTCATATTACTATTATTCACAAAATGGAGTTTTAAAGAAAGAAGGAACCTACACTTTTGGTCCTGCTTACGTTAAAACAGGAAGTAAAATATATAAATCCAATACTGTTGAAGTTACTATTCAAAAAGAACCAATAGTAAACTCAACTGGAGAAATATCGGCGAAGCAATTAAAACAAGTTGCTTTTGGAGTAATTGAGTATACTAAAAAGAAAATATACGAGGGAGAACCACTTATTCTTAACGCGAAGGTTTATTCCCGGTTTTATCCAACTCATATTGAAGATTACCAATCGTATAACGCAGATGGTATTATTGATAAACATGAACTTTCTTCCTCAAATCGTTTAGTGGCAGAACAAGAACGAATTAAAAGTGTTGATTTTTATGCTGTTACTTATGACCGTTCCATTGTCTTTCCAAATGGGGTAGGTAAATTACAAATAGATCCGTTTAAATTAATTTTAAAAAGAGGATTTGAGGGTGTTCCAGTAGTTTCAACAGGAACAGTTATTGAAGTTTTACCGTTACCGAAGAATCAACCGAAATCGTTTATTGGGATGGTCGGTAAACTTGCAATGGAGAGTCAAATAAGTAAAACACAAATTAAAAAAGGAGATGTTTTCACAATTAAGTTGAATCTCCAAGGAAGTGGGAATATACACAATATTGACTACCCAAAACTGCATTTACCCAAAGGCCTTACTTTATATGGTGATCCGAAAGCGGATGAAAAATATGTTTTTACTGCAAATGGGGCCGAGGGTTCAATTCAATTGGAATATACGATTCAGGTTAATAACGATGGTTCTTTTACGATTCCACCAATTGAGGTGACCTATTTTGATATAAAGTCAAAAAAATATGTCAATTTGAATTGTAAAGAAATCAATTTAATTGGTGAGGAAGTGAAAATGGCATCGGTTAATTCCAAAGGAAAGACACAGGTAATTGCTGAAAGGAGAGAAGGAGAAAATAGTAAACTTCTTGATAAAAAATCATTTCTAAAATCTCCATTTTTATGGATTTCAATTTCATCGGTTCTTTTAATTACAGGGTTTATTGGTTTTGCCGGTAAATCAAAAAAGTCGGTAAACATTGTTTTTGATAAATCAACATTACAACAAAAACAAAGAGTCGTTTTTACTTGGAATGATGTAGAATCTCAACTAGCTTTGGCCGAAATAGCCTTCCAAAATAAAGACAATAACAGTTTGTTTTCGGCACTTGAAAATGCAATCTTGCTTGGTTTGAAGGTTTCATTAAACGAACATGAATCAGTATTAACATCTAGTCAGTTATTGAATCGATTAAGGACTAAACTGAATAACCCTAACTTCATTGTTGATTTGTCTAATTCACTCGAATTATGTCAGAATGCCCGATACGGATTTGGATTGAATCCTGAGGAAATGTCTAACATTCTTCCTGAAATAAAATCTTTATTAAATAATTTAAAGAATAATCAAGTCTGATATATTCATTGAGAACTCCGAAATATTCATTTTAATCAATGGAATTTTCATCTGCAGGAAACTTTTTCAAAAAAAAAACGTCTTATATATAACCTTTCAGTTAAAATTTCCGTTAAGGTAAAGAAACAATTTAAAGCTGTTCGTTATGAGGCAATTAAAAATAGCAAAACAAGTCACGAACAGGGAAACTGCTTCCCTTGATAAGTATTTACAAGAAATAGGTAGAGTTGATCTAATAACAGCAGATGAAGAGGTTGAACTTGCTCGTCGAATTCGCGCTGGTGATCGCGTGGCATTGGAACGATTAACAAAAGCAAATTTACGCTTTGTCGTTTCCGTATCAAAGCAATACCAAAATCAAGGTTTGGCTTTACCTGACTTAATAAACGAAGGAAATTTAGGATTAATTAAAGCCGCTGAGCGTTTCGATGAAACAAGAGGTTTCAAATTTATTTCCTATGCTGTTTGGTGGATTCGACAATCCATTTTGCAAGCTTTGGCTGAACAAGCGAGAATAGTCCGATTACCATTAAATAAAATTGGTAATATCAATAAAATAAACAGGGCTTATTCTGAGTTGGAACAAAAGTTAGAAAGACCACCTTCAGCAGATGAATTGGCTGAGTTTTTAAATTGCACACCCGAAGAAGTGAAACAATCATTGGCTCAAAATGGTCGTCATGTCTCAATGGATGCACCGTTGGTAGAAGGTGATGAGTCTACGTCAAGCATGTATGATGTGATGGTAGGTGATTCTCTTCCAACTCCTGAAGCTAATTTGGTTTTGGAATCTTTGCGAAGCGATATAAGAAGATCATTGACTTCCTTGACAACCAGAGAAAGTGAAGTTGTAAGTATGTTTTACGGTTTAGAAGGAAAGACACCAATGTCATTGGAAGAAATAGGAGTGAAGTTTGATTTAACGAGAGAACGAGTAAGACAAATTAAGGAAAAAGCAATTCGTAGATTAAAACAAACTTCAAAGAATAAAACGTTAAAAAGTTATTTAGGTTAAGTTCAGAGCGGGTCAACGTCCACCACCACCTTTACCACTCGGTTGGCCGGCTTTGAATAGAATTCATCAAGGAGCGCAGTAATGCGCTCCTTGACTTTTTTATCAGGTGCGTTTCTTTCAATTTTCAATTTTATTTCTTTTAAAAATTGATTCTGAATACGTTTTATAATTGGGAATTCTGGTCCCAAAACACGTTCTTTAAATGTGTTCCTCAATGACTTTGCTAATTCAGAAGCTGCTCTCTCAACAACGTATTCCTCCTTGTGTTTCAAAGTTAAAGTAATCAATTTGAAGAAGGGTGGATAAAAATAATTTTCACGTTCAATGATTTCATTTTGATAAAAACCTTTGAAATCATGCTGCTCAACTAATTTAATTACCCAATGATCTGGATCTGCAGTTTGAATTATTACTTTTCCTCTTTTTTCTTTTCTTCCCGCTCTTCCCGCAACTTGTGACATGAGTTGATAAGACCGTTCATAGGCTCTAAAATCGGGTCTTTTGAGTAACATGTCAGCATCTAAAATGCCCACAAGACTTACATTGTCGAAGTCCAATCCTTTGGAAACCATTTGTGTTCCAATAAGAATGTGAATTTTTCGATTTTCAAAATCTTCAAGTATTTCTTCATAGGCGTTTTTAGTACGAGTCGTATCTAAATCAAGCCTTTTAATTACTTTATCTGGAAAAATTATCGAAAGTTCATCTTCTACTTTTTCCGTCCCGAATCCAATCATTTTTAATCGATTACTTCCACATGCTGGGCATGAACCAATTGGAGCACTTGTGTGACTGCAATAATGACATTTTAATATGTTGCCTTGCTTGTGGTAGGTGAGAGAGACATCGCAATTTTTGCATTTTGGTGTCCAAGAACAAATTTCGCACGACCAAAGTGGGGTGTAACCTCTTCTGTTTTGAAATAAAATTATTTGCTCGTGATTATTCAAAGCTGTTCTCATTTCATCAATCAGAAATGTCGAGAAATGAGATTGCATGTTTTTTTGTTGGCGCTCTTTTTTGAGATCAGCACAAAGAATTTCAGGGAGCCTTAATCCTTTGTATCGTTCATTCAATTCAACAAAACCAAACTTTCCACTTTTCGCATTGTAGTAAGTCTCCATTGCCGGTGTCGCTGTTCCCATTAATACCTTGGCATCGTGAAAATGACCAAGAACTATAGAAGCATCTCGTGCATTATACCTCGGAGAAGGATCATATTGTTTGAAAGAACTTTCGTGTTCTTCATCAACAATTATTAATCCTAAATCTTGAAAAGGAAGAAATACAGAAGATCGAGCCCCTAAAACAATTCGATACTGTGTCGCGTCATTATTTAGCACTTTATTCCAAATTTCAACTCGTTCGTTTTGATTGAATCGCGAATGATAAACGCCAACTTGATTTCCAAAATAACGTGACAATCGTTGAATGAGTTGAGTAGTTAGAGCAATTTCTGGCAATAGAAACAAAATTTGTTTTCCTAAATCCAAGTATTCTTGAATTAATTGCACGTAAATCTCTGTTTTTCCTGAGCCAGTCACGCCATGAAGTAAGGTCACTCTGTTTTTTTTATATGAAATTTTAATTTCATCCAGCGCAATTTTTTGTGACTCGGTTAGTTCTTTAAATCCTGCGGTTTCTTTATCGTTATTTAATAATCGGTCAACTTGAAATCTTTCCGAACATATGATTCCATTTTTTTCAAGTGTATTAATTGCAGAAATACTTACTCCGGATTCCAAAATGATTTTTTTAGGAACGGGAATGTGCAATCCTCCTTGGTCAATAGATTCCTTTATTATTATAAGTAAGGCTTCTACTTGCTTTGAATTTCTAGAATTTTGTTCAAGGTTTTTAAGTACTTCATTGAGTGATTCTTCTTCTTGGAAATTGGGATGAAGTCCATAACACAAAATTGTTTTTGGCGTGTATCGTACTGCAATTTCTTCTTTGGTAGCGACGATTCTGCGCTCGATAAGTCTTTTTATTAATGGCTGAATAGTTTTTATTCCAAGTATCTCTGAAAGCTCTTTTAGGTCAATTTCTTCGTTGATTTCAAGCGCGTCAATTACCTTCGATTCTCGTTCATCCAATTGATCAAATGAAGCATTAAATTCAGGATGAATTACAATTTTTGTTTCACTTGCCAATTTGAAATTAGCAGGCAATGCTGCATTCATAACATCGCCAATCGGAGCCATGTAGTAACTTGAAATCCATTTCCAAAATTCAAATTGTTTTTCAGTGATAATTGCTGAATCATCTAACAAATACTCAATGTATTTAGCTTGGTAAACAGTTGGTATTTCCTTATGAATACGAACAATTATTCCTGTTATGAGTTTGTTTTTGCCAAACGGAACAATTACCCTCTGCCCAAATTGAACTTTGTCATTTAACTCAAAAGGAACACGATATGTAAATGCCTGATGAATTGGTACAGGTAAAATAATATCCGCAAACAAGGTAAGTCGTTCAGTCATACGATGTAAATCTAAATCCCAGAAATTAATAAAGGATTATTGACAAGCAAACGCTTCTTCCTGATTTACGATGTTATCACCAGGATGGTTCGAACAGAATAAATAAGGTCCTGTAATTGGTCCTTGGCAAAGTTCACGAGTTGATTTTTTATCTATTGCTCTAATATACGCAAGTGCAGGAGAAACATAGAAAGGTTTGAAAACTTTCAAAGTTTGTCTAGAAGAGAATATTCCAACAACACGTTTTCCATTTGAAACACTAAGATTTGTATAGGTCGGTTTACTTTGGGCAAGTGAGGAAGTAGGTTTATTTACAACCATATAGTTATAAAATTCTTCCGCTCCACCAGTAATTGTAATGGATATACCATTAAATGTTCTTTTATCTATTAATGGATCATCGGTAACATTCCGCTTAACTAGATCATAAAAAGTTTGGCCTAGTGCACTGAATGTTCTGCTCGAATTTGGTTGAACATCTGCTTCACCAACTTGCCAGTTGAATGATTTCGTTGTGAATGAACTCCCAATATGTTCATTAATGAATACATCAAGTTGTGCATTAACTACAAATGCATTTCCCGTGTTTGAAACAGCAACACCTGTTGAAATATATTGACCAGGGTCGTTTGCAAATTTAAATGTGAAATTTTGAGATGACGCATTAGCAGTTAATCCATTTACAAGTTCAGTTTCTCCATTTACTTCAAATTCACCGTTGTTAATTACTGCTTTAAGTTTATATGTAGCTGTAGGGTTAAGAGAAGTAAGCATTGGATTTGAGGACACTTGTACAGTGCCAGCAACACCCATTGATGATGTAACGGTTGGCAACGTTTGGAAATAATATACTTTTTGTTCGGGAGCGTAAAAAGCCCCATCAATGTCTTTATTTTGAACAATTGTATCTCTAAGGATCCAAGTTCTTGTTAAACTTCCTCCAACATATTCTGCTACTGTTACATCCACTTTGTCAAAATAATTTGAATCCGGAATTTTAGCAATTTCCAAGGCATTTCCCGGTCCGATGAAAGCTCGGGTAATTTTAACATAATGAATTGAATCCGCATGGTCCAACAAACCATAAACAACAGCAGTTTCTTTAAAATCACCATTAAGGTTTACTTCTTCACTGCAACTTGTCAAAATTAAGATGCAAATACCAATTAAAAGTGATAATGATTTCATAGAATAGTTTTCCTAAAATTAATACAATTATCTGAATGAACCACTTGGAGGCATTTGTTGTTGAACAAAAGTTCCTGATTTGCCGATTTCAATAATTTCCATCTCAAAACACAAAGATTGTCTACCTTGTTCCTCGCCATAGGCAAGATTCCAAGGAATAAAAACCTTGTATTTACCTCCTTTTTTCATATTTTGCAAAGCAAAGGACCAGCCTTCAATAATTCCCCCGCCGACACTTACAGGAAGTGGTTCTATTTTTCCTTGTTGATTTGGTACAAGGCTACTTTCCAATGTGTCTCCAAGAGATGAGGTTAACGTATAATGTACTTTGACATCATTTTGCATCGAAATATTTGGGCCATTTCCTTCCTTAATTGTTTTAATAACGATTCCATTTGGATAAACTTTCGCTCCTGAAAGATTCTTTGCTTTATCAAGCATTTTAGAACCATT
>CANGLG010000013.1 GCA_947454395.1 Flavobacteriales bacterium | reverse complement strand
GCAAATAATTCGGGAGGAGAAAATTTCCTATATGAAGGAGAAAAATCCGGATAAAAATGCAGATGTTTTTGAAAATTTTGAATTTGAGGAACCAATGTATCTTGAATTCATTGAAGGTTTATTGTTGTTGGCGATAAATAAATACTCAGAAGCATTGCCAATTTTGCAGAAAATTCAGGATAAAAATCAAAACAACCTACAAGTAGCCTTACAAATTGCTCAGGTATTAAATCAAAGAAAAAAATACACAGAAGCAGAAAAACAATTTAGAAAAGCCATAAATATAGAACCAGTAAATCAATATGCTCATTATGGTTTGGGTGTTTCTTTGTTGAAAAGAAATTTATTGGATGAGGCCATAGAATCTTTTTTGACAGCAATTGATTTTGATTTTTATATGCCAAATGCTCATTTTCATTTGGGAGAGGCTCTTTATAAAAAGAATTTGTTTGAAGATTCCTCAAAAGCGTTTGAAGTTGCAATTAGGATTGCGCCTGGAATGACGAAAGCACATAAATGGTTGTTAGATATTTATTCCACAAAGTTTATAAATCCTGAAAGGGCTGAAAATACGAGGCAGTTTTTACAAAATAATATTCTTGGTGAAATCACAATTATTTCTGGAGTTCAGAATTGTAATTTAAATGAAGTGAAAAAAATGTTGAAGCATGCAGGGATTCCTTATTGCGATGATCAGCAAACGAAAGACAAAATAAAAAATCTGCATGTTAGAGCTGGATTTTTAAAAGAATACATAAACAGTTCGTTTTTTGTTCCAGACCATTTATTAGCATATCTACCACATAATTATTCATACAGATTGATCTATCTAGACTCTGACATAATTCCATCCAATGCGAATATTAATTCAGAAACTATATACTTTAATGAACTTCAAAAAAAACAGTTGCAACGAGACAAAATTGAAGGTTGGATTTCTTCTCAAGCCAACTTGAAGGTATTTTATTTTGGATTGGATTTGTCAGAAGAAAATAAAGCTGACTTTGAAGTTTTTATGAATCAATAAATAATTGAAATCTTTCCTTAAAGTTTACTTTATTTTAAAATAAATAGTGTAAATTAGCCTTGAAAATAAATAATGTTTGTTATGAAGGAAAATAAAAAAGACAATAAATTATCAAATTATTTTGCGCTTGCGGGAGCAGTTATTGCATCAAATTCGTTAAACTCACAAATTGTATATACGGATATTCAGGATGTAACCATTGATTCAACTAGTGCGCCATTTTTGATAGATTTTGATAATAATTCAGTTCCGGAAATAACTTTGGCAGTACAAAACGTAAATGGTTCTACGACTTATTATGGAATACCTGTAACCTACCAAGGGGCATTAGCAGTTGGTAATTTAGGTTCAAGTGTCGCATTAATTGGTGCGTCTGGAAGTGGATCAGGTAGTAGTTCTTCAGGTTTTCAAATTACGGCTTTGAATGCTGATGATCCAATTTCCGCAAACCAGGCTTTTGGTTCTTCAAGTTACAACGTTTTGGCTGCAGATATTTTAGTAGATGCAGGTTTAGCCGGTACTTTCCCATACCAATTCGGACCTTTTTTAGCTGCAACAGATAAATTTATCGGAGCAAGCTTTACAATCAATGGAGAGATTCACTATGGTTGGGTACGTTTGGATGTTAGTGCGGATGCAACAACAATAACAATTAAAGACTTTGCATATAATGCATGTGCCAACGCGCCAATAAATGCCAATCAACAAGCAATAAATTTAGTGCCAATTGCAGCAACGTCAAATCTAACTTGTAATAATATTGATCTTACTGTTTCCGGAGGAAATGGGACTATTTCTTATGATTGGAGTAATGACGGAACAGGTGATTTTGATGATACTCAAGACGCTGTAATCGCAACTTCAGGTACATTTGATGTAATCATTAAAGATGAGCAATGTCAGGCAGATACATTATCATTTACAGTTGATGCTTCCAATGCTCCTGCAATTGGGTTGAACAGCAGCTCGGTAACTGATGTTTTATGCAACGGTGATGGTGGTAATCTAAACATAGATGTGACGCTTAATGGTGGTGCCACAAGTCCAACATATTCTTGGAGTTCTGGTCAAACAACTGAAGATGTAACAGGTTTAGCAGGAGGCGACTATGTTGTCACTGTAAACGATGAAAATGGATGCTCGGCGCAATCATCTTTCACGGTGGTTGAACCAGATCCGCTGGTAGCATCTTTTACTTCTACAGATGAAATCACAGGAAACGATGCAACTATTGATGTTACTGTTGCAGGTGGTGTAGGAGGATATACTTATAGTTGGACGCCAAATGTTGCGACAACTCAAGATTTAGCGAATATCCCAGCTGGTAACTACTCGGTTACAGTTACCGATGCAAATGGATGTAATCAAATCTTGAATATAACAGTTGGTTCTCAAGTTGGAATTGATGAGTTAAACTCAAATTCGATTGAAATTTATCCGAATCCAAATAATGGTATGTTTAAATTGAATTCGAATGGTTTACCAGTTAGTTCTGTTGATATCTACACTATAAATGGAATTCTAGTTCAATCTTTTAAAACTTCCGAGATACCTTCAGAGTTTAATTTGAAAGCTGAAAAAGGAGTTTATTTAATTAAATTAAACGTAGAAAATTCAGTTATAACTAAACGAATTGTTATCAATTAATGACCGCAATTTCCAAAAGAAATAATATTTTTTCGAAGGCTATCTTTAAAGGTAGCCTTTGTTTTAATTTCACTTTTCATAAACTACTATTTTTCTTCATTATAAGCAATAGTTTTTCATCAAATGCTCAAATCGTAATTAATGAAGGCTGTAATAAAAATTATCTGAGTCACTTAGATGAGAATAATGAATCTTCGGATTGGATTGAGATTTTTAATTCGGGTAATAATCCAATTAACCTAGTTAATTATGCTTTAAGTGATAAGCTTTCAAATTCAATAATGTGGAAATTCCCAGATTTCAATTTGAATCCGGGTGATCATCAAATTGTATATTGCAGCGGAAAAGATCGATTTTTAGCTGGTGGTTTTCAATTTGGACTCTCTCAACAAAATTTCAATCCGATAACTAATTGGAATACACATAATTTAATTTCGTCTTTTAATTGGGATGGAGTTTCTAACATAATTCTAAACGTTTGTTCGTACAGTAATGTTGGTTATACTGAGAATTCTGTTTTTTATCAGACAGCAACATCATTCCCTTCAACATTGGTTTCATTTATCGATGGTAGTCCTGCGGCTTGTTCCTCAAATAATGGTGTCGTTTACAACCAGCGTCCAAATTTAAAATTAAATGGAGTTCAAATTGGAACGGGTACAATTACCAACGCTACAACGGATTATCCTGCACCTTACGGAAACTGGTATTGGGGAGCTAGGCATCAAATGCTTATACTTGCCGACGAATTAATAAATGCTGGATTAAGCGCCGGACCAATAAATTCAATTTCATTTAATGTTGCTTCAACAACTAGTGAATTTTATAGTTATGTTGATTTTTCATTGTTATCTACGAATCTCATGGAATTATCAAGTGAGTTTCTTCCAGAGCAGGGGACTCAGTTTCATACGAATTTTAAACTTGATGGAGATGGTGAAACAGTTTATCTATTCTCCCCAGCAGAAGTATTGGTTAGTGAGCTAAAAGTAGATTCACCACAAAAAGATATTTCTACTGGACATACTCCTGATGCCTCTGGAATTGTAAAATGGATGGCACCAACTCCCGGACAGATTAATGAAACATCAGAAGTGTACTCAGATACTTTAATTCAACCTCAAATTTCAGAACGTTCTGGTATTTATTCTTCGACTATTTCAATTTCAATTTTAAATCCAAATTCGCCGGGAATTCAAACTAAAGTAGTGTATACTTTGGATGGTACTACACCTACAGTTAATTCTTCAGTTTACACAAATTCATTAAGTATAAGTGCTAATACTGTTCTAAGAGCAAGTGTTTTTCCAATTAATACAAATCAAGGAGTTTTACCAAGTAATGATGCAGTAGAAACTTACTTGTTCAATGTAACACATAACACACCAATTCTCTTGGTAACAACGGACAACAATAATTTATATGGTTCTACAGGAATTTTTGATAATTACAATTCCGATTGGATAAAGCCTGCTCATGCTGCATATTTAGATTCAACGTTGGATCACCCATTGATTTTTCAGACAAAAACAGCGATGCGTCCTGATGGAGGAGCCGGAGGAAGTCGTTCACAGCCTCAGCATTCGTTTCGATTGTCCTTTGATCATGGTACTTTGGGTTATAAACCAATTCAACATCAGTTGATTCCAGACCGTAAAGATCGCTTCAAATACAGTGATATTTATTTAAGAAATGGAAGTAATCAGTATTTGACTTTTCCTTATAAAGATGCATCACAAGTTCGAATGATGAGTGAAGGAACAAATAATTACTATTCTTCCTTTCAGCCGGTTACTGTTTATGTAAATGGCCAGTATTTCGGACTCTATGAACTCAGAGAAAAGTTTAACAAAGAATACTTTGAAATTCATGATGGAGCGAACCAAGATTCAATTGAAATAATGTCGTTAAGTTATTTCTATAATTTAGTTTTAAGAGCTTTGGAAGGTGATGTTAACCACTTTTGGGATTCTTACAATCAGTTTCTGAATATTAATCCAATAAACCCAGATTATTTTTCCAAAGTAGATGAAAAATTTGATTTAAAGCATTATTCAGACTACATAATTGCAGAATCTTTTATGGGAAATGTGGACTGGCCTGGAAACAATATAAAAATATATCGTTCTGATAAAACGAAGAATAGATGGCGGTTTGGCTTAATAGATTTGGAACTTTCAATGCAACCGAATGGATGGTCAAGTTGTACAGACAACCATATTGCTTATATGCGAAGTCAAGACCCGGCGAATCCATATATCCACATCTGGCAAAGAAGCATCAGTAATAACGAGTATCTAAGGTATTTTATTAACCGATATGCTGATTTACTAAATACCAGTTACCAGTCAGATACACTCCTTTATTTTGAAAATAAATTTTACAATTCCATGGTTCAGGATATGCCTGACGAATATCAACGATGGGGAGATCCAACTAATATTCCCGGTCAAATGGATGCATTTTTCAATAATCATTTGATTTTTAGACAGCAATTAATGTGCAGAGGAGAAATTGTTAGAAGTAATTTACAAAGCGAATTTAATTTAGAAAAGCAAATTGATTTAAATCTTGATGTATTTCCTCAAAATACGGGTTTAATTAAGTTAAATACCATTCAGCCAAAAGAATATCCATGGTCTGGAATTTATTATGATGGGGTAGCAGTAAAAATGGAAGCTGTTGCCAATTCCGGATTTCAATTTTCTCATTGGATTCCGAATGAATTTATTGTAGATACATTGAATCCAATTTTTGAAGGAAATATCGATTCTTTGACATCTAATTTTACAGCAGTTTTTAAAGAAATTCCAGTCCCAGTGGATGGACCCGACATCAATTTTACACTTTACCCGAATCCTGCAAATGATGCCATAACCTTAGCCCACGATAATAAAACGATTGCTACTGGATGTATTTATCGAATTTTTGATTTAAACGGGCGAATTGTGGCTTCAGGAAAGGTTGAAAATGAAGTAACAACTACAACCATATCTTTGAATAAAATTAGCGCTTCATGCTATTTTATCAATATTTCAAAGGAAAATGAAATACTGGACAATATTCTTTTTATAAAAAATTAAACTTACCTTTTTTAATTTCATTTAAAATATCTTCGACAGCCTGATACGCAATCAAATGGCCATTAGATACTTCTTTTTTATAAAAATCAAATATTGTTTTGATTTGTTCACTCTTGTAGAATTCGAATAAAATAGAATTGTCAAGTATTTCCTTCAATCGATTTACTTCCTGGTTTTTTCTGTTTTCATTCAACCAACCACTTGTTATTGTTTTAATAAAAAATGATTCGATCATTTCACCAATCTCAGTAATTCCCAGTTCTTCAATACTACTACAAGTCTTAACCTGTGGAATCCAATCGCTTTCTTTTACAGGGAAAAGATGAAGTGCATTTTTATATTGAACTTTGGCCATTTCAGCCATTTTCTCATTTCCTCTATCCGCTTTGGTGATCACAATGGCATCAGCCATTTCCATGATACCTCGTTTTATTCCTTGTAGTTCGTCACCAGCTCCAGCAAGCATCAGTAAGAGGAAAAAGTCAACCATAGAGTGGACAAGTGTTTCTGATTGCCCTACACCAACAGTTTCAATTAGTATCACATCAAATCCCGCAGCTTCACAGAGAATAATTGCTTCATTTGTGTTTCGAGCAACTCCCCCTAAACTTTTACCAGTGGCTGTTGGCCTGATGAATGCATTTTTTTGTTGGGACAACCATTCCATTCGTGTTTTGTCGCCTAAAATACTTCCTCCGGTAATATTTGATGAGGGGTCAATTGCTAATACGGCAAGTTTAAGTCCCTTTTCAAGAAAAATTCGACCAAAGGCCTCAATAAAAGTACTTTTTCCAACTCCGGGAACTCCTGTTATTCCAATGCGCCAAGATTTATTTTGACTTTTCAGGCACTTTTTTATTAATTCTTTAGACTCAGATTGGTCGTTCTGTAAAGTACTCTCCACCAAAGTTATTGCTGAGCTTAATGCAGTTCTGTCGCCTCTGATTAAAGAAGGATATATTTCTTCTGCTATAAGATGGCTCTTGCGTTCTTTTCGTTTCCGAAACCAATCATTAACAAATTCTTCTTTTGGCATTAAAGTTCATTTAGTGCTTCAATCGCTTGTTTAATATTTTTTCGGATTTCAAGAATACTTGCATCCATCATGTAGCACGGTGCTGTAATTACTTTATTTTCTTTATCTATTAATATTTCAGAAATTGTTTTTTCTTCAGTTTTAGCACCAACAGAATTAATTCCCGCAATAAAACCTGAAATTTCATAAGGTGATGGTGCTTCTGTGGAACCAATCGTTAGATTCAAATGAATTCCAGAGTTTTCAAGAGCTTTTGCTAGAACTATGGGACTGACGCACAATGCGATTATTGGTTTACCAACATTCATCAAATTAACTAATAGTAATTTTACATCTGATCTAATCTCGCAATCTGGTCCTTTAAAAGCCCAATTTGTAAAATTTTTCGCGCTACCAAATCCACCTGGGATTACAAGTGCATCAATATCAGCGGGTGTTATTTCTGAAATTTCTTTAATGTTACCGCGAGCAATTCGAGCCGCTTCAACCATCATGTTTCGCGATTCAGGCATTTCCTCACCATTCAGATGATTGATTACATGATGTTGTTTATCATTGATTGAAATGCAAATTGCTTCATGTTCTGCTTCTTCGATTGCCAATAATGTCAGAACAGATTCCTGTATTTCAGCACCATCGTAAACACCAGAACCTGAAAGTAAAACTCCAATTTTCATTTTAATTATTTTTTGTTTGCTAAATTAAAATAGATGTTTTCGTACATTGGAAGAATTGCATCTAAGCTAAAAACTTTCGAGCGTTCTCGCGCATTAGCTTTGAAATTCCTCAAATTTTCCTCTTTTAAAAGTTCAAGCATATTATTAGCCATATCTTCAACATCGCCGACATTGGACAGGAATCCGGAATAACCATGAATATTAACTTCAGGAATTCCTCCCGTATTTGAAGAAATAACTGGAACTCCAACTGCCATCGCCTCCAATGCTGCCAACCCGAAACTTTCGGTCTCAGAGGGAAGTAAAAAAACATCTGCAATTTCAAGTACGTGGGATGTATCTCTAACTTTTCCTAAAAATATAACGCGATCACAAAGATTTAATTCCCGGCATATGCGCTCACAGTTGTATCGTTCGGGTCCATCTCCAACAAGAATTAATTTTGCGGGGATTTTTTCATTCACCTTTGCAAAAACACGAAGAACATCATCAACACGTTTTACTTTTCTAAAATTAGAAACGTGGCAAATAATTCGTTCGCCATCTCTAGCATATTTTCGTCGCATGTGTTCCGAAAAATCATGATTTTCTTCCGTTGGAACAATGAAGTTAGGGATAACAGCTATTTCTCTTGTTACATGAAAATGCTCGTAAGTTGAGTTCTTTAAACTTTCCGAAACGGCTGTAACAGCATCTGATTGGTTTATGCAAAACGTAATTACTGGTTCAAAAGATGGGTCGCGTCCAACCAACGTAATGTCTGTACCATGCAGTGTGGTTACAAATGGAATATCAATTCCCTGCGATTTAAGAATTTGCTTGGCCATAAATGCTGCGGATGCATGCGGAATTGCATAATGAACATGTAAAATATCTAGTTTTTCGTATTTCACGACATCCACCATTTTACTGGCGAGCTGTGTTTCATAAGGCTGAAATTCAAAAAGTGGATAATCTGTAACAGCCACTTCATGATAAAAAATATTTTCCCGAAACGTTCCTAGGCGAACAGGTTGAGAGTACGTTATAAAATGAACTTCGTGCCCTTTTGATGCAAGTGCTTTACCCAACTCAGTTCCTACTACACCACTTCCGCCAAATGTCGGATAAAGTACCATTCCTATTTTCATATTATTTTAATTTACTTTATTTCCAAGAGGGAAGAAAAAGGTAACGCGATAGATTATTGGTAGAATTCGTACGATTTGACCCAATTGATTTTTTATTTTAAAATTATAACTGCTTCTGAAAGGACTATTTTCTGCATTTGCTATATCGTAAAATATCCCAGCATTCAAACGTATTCTTTCATGGAGTTTCAGATTTACGCCTCCACCAACTAATAGAACGGGAGCCCATTTTCTTGTATTAAGTTGATATGTGGAATAATTAAAAGGACTGCGCAGGATTTGAATTTCAGTGCCTAGAAATAATTTTTCTTGAAAACGATAATGTGTAAAGAATCCACCTCCATATATGTTGAAACTATTATTTATTCCAAAATTATTTACCCAAGTTCGTTGTAGTCGAAATGATGGACCAATAACTAAATTTTTGTCAACGTGATACCCATATTTTAATTCCCCTCCAAATGCTCCACCAAGATTTGAAACTCCAGCGTATATTTCAGCTCCTAACTCCGACTTGTAATAACCATCTTTTTGGGCAAACACCACAAAATTAATGAATACAAACAACAAAGAATTTAAAAATGTTTTCATGGTACAAAGATAAATTCTTTTCACCAAAGCCAATAGTTCTTTTTATCTTTGCAAAAAGATTTCAGAATGCAACTTTTAGATGGAAAAGCAACAGCGCTTCAAATTCGACAAGAATTAGCAGAAGCGGTAAAACAACGGAAACAAGAAGGCAAAAAAATTCCTCATTTGGCAGCAATACTTGTAGGAACAGATGGTGGTTCAGTTACTTACGTGAATGCAAAAGTAAAAGCTTGTGAAGAAATTGGGTTTGAAAGTACGTTGATTCGATATGATGATTCCGTTCCCGAAGAAATTTTACTTGGAAAAGTACAATCATTAAACGAAGACAAGAGTATTGATGGTTTCATTGTTCAGTTGCCTTTACCTCCACATATCGATGAATTAAAAATCACACAAGCCATAGACCCTAAAAAAGATGTAGATGGTTTTCATCCAAGAAATTTGGGAAATATGGTTTTGAATATTCCCGGTTTTGTTTCTGCGACTCCAGCAGGAATCGTCGAATTAATCGCCCGAAATGGGATTGAAACAGAGGGCAAAAATTGTGTTATAATCGGGCGAAGTAATATTGTTGGAACGCCACTTTCAATATTATTGGGAAGAAATGCCAATCCTGGAAATTGTACTGTTACGCTTGCGCATTCAAAAACCGAAAACCTAGCTGAAATTTGTTCCAAAGCAGATATCTTGATTGCAGCGATCGGTCAACCTGGTTTTGTAACAGCAGACATGGTAAAAGATGGTGCAGTTGTGATAGACGTAGGTACGACTCGCGTGGACGACGCTTCAAAACCTAAAGGATGGAAATTAGTTGGAGATGTCAAATTTGATGAGGTTGCTCCTAAAACGAGTTTCATTTCTCCTGTGCCTGGTGGAGTAGGACCAATGACGATTGCCTCATTGATGATGAATACATTAAAAGCAATGGAACTAAAAGGAAAATAAAGTGGAAGAGTTTAAAATCGAAGGAGATTACATCGAGTTAATGGCTTTGCTAAAAGCATTAGGAATTGCTGAAACAGGAGGTCATGCAAAACACATTGTTGATGCAGGTGAAGTAAATCGTAATGGTCAAGTTGAAACACGCCGGAGAGCAAAGTTAATTCCGGGGGATTTAATTCAGATTGAGAACCTTAAGATCAGGTTGAGTTAGACTAATCTTAGTCTTTTACACATCTAATTCTTGTTTGCATGCGCATTAGATCAGATTCATTAATTCGGTCATCCCAAATGTTTTCTAATAAATTTAATTCATGTACACGCGGCTTGTAAATCATACCAAAATAGGCAGGTAATCCATAACCATCTATATAACTTATTCCTGTAGTTCGATTTGACTTAACTGAAAAATCCTTGTTTTTTATGTTCTTTGAGTTTGGAAAAGTAATTTTATTATCAAAATTCAAATTAAAGCCGAATTGGTCAGCAAATTCATTTTCTCCTTTATTTAACAACAAGGTTAAAACAGGTTGACAATTGAATTTACCCAAAGAACAACTGTATTTTTCTTGAGGATAATCGTCTGGACTTGTATACCTGAAAGGCATTATATTAAATGCTCCGAATAAACCATTTGTCTCTGCAAAATAATCTGAGGTGATAAACCCTGCTGTCGTACTCCAAAAAATATCTGTTCCAGGAATATTAAATGGTTTGAATTTCAATTTATAATTATAATCAATGTGATTGTTTTTTAATGAATCAATTGTTTTTTGATCTTCAATTATTATCCCTTCGGCATCATCTAAAATTGAAGCCTCAGTTTTAACAACTTTGAATTTAAACCAATCAGATTTGTTAATAGAATTAATATTGGAAGCCTCACTGTAAATGTTATCTTCCTGGTTATAAGATAAAGGCATTCCATTTTGATTAATGTATTTATAACTACTTGCTTTATTTAAATTATTTAAATATTGCTTCTTTTTTCCTTTCCATCCGAAGATAGGCGATAACACTAATTCAGTGCTAAAAAGGGCAACATCAGATGCTGCAGCAATTCCTATCAAGCTAACATCCACGGCTGTAGCTGCTCCCCACCAACCAAGATGAACAGCAGATAGAACCGGAATAACAATTGGAGCAAGCGCCGGAGCATAAACTTTTGTCTTTACTGTATTTCCTGAAATTTTAATAAATTCATCATAAGGAGTAATTGTGTTGTACAACTCTGCAATATCGCGGTTATCAGGAACATGAAAACCTTGAGGACAAACATTATTTTCACTTGCTAAAGTGTAGAAATTATAAAATGTACCTTCTGGATTAAGGCTTACAATTCCAGGTGCAGTGGAGTTAGCCCATTGTGATTCAGTTAAAATAGGAATTTCAATACCATTGTTGAACTTTGTAGATCTGAGGTTTTCTGCCATCCAAGTCTGTTCTCCAATTGTTGTAGTTAAATAAATATTCCCTTCGCTGTCTGCAACTTCTTTACTACTTAGGTTTCTTGTTTCAAGAACTGTTTCTGATTGAACAATTTGGTTTGTTTCAAAGTCAATTGAGGATTCGATTGAAACTACCTCCACTTTGGTCGCTTCTTTGTTCATTCGTTTAATTGGTGCCGAAGATGAAGCATAGATTTTAAAATTCTGGTCAATTTGAAAATCCTCAGTAGAAATTTTATTTCCGGAAATAGTGATTTTTCCATTTATCAAAAAACATTCTTCTTGGTCTATGTTAATACATGGGAATGAATAACCGTCGTTGTAAAATTCAAAATTGTAATTATATGAATTCTCGTTTTGTTCATGACTTACATCCCAAGATCCTTGATAAACTGTATCTTGAACTAATTGTCCCATTAAATACTCTCTTTTCTGAAGGTTCTCAATTATAAGATTGTATCCTGTATACAAGACCTTATCAAATGAGATTAAATAACGGTCATTTCTAAAATAAGTGGTCCCTAAATTAACACTTTGACTAAAGGATAACAAGCAGTTAAATGCAAAAATAAGTACAAGTACAATTCTCATAATCTAAATATTTTATGAATGCGTTTATAATTAAGCGCAAATTTAATAATTATTGTTACATTTTAGTAAACAACGGTATGTCTACTTCAAATACCTGAAATCTTGACCAGCTTTAATTGTTTTCAAGGTTTCAAAAATCAAACGAATGCAATTTTCAACATCTTCTTTTTGCACCATTTCTACAGTCGTATGCATGTAACGCAAAGGCAACGAAATCAGCGCACTTGTAACGCCTTCATTTGAGTAGGCGAAAGCATCCGTATCTGTTCCAGTTGAACGCGAAACTGCAGCTCGTTGAAATGGAATATCATTCTTTTCGGCTGTTTTGATAATTTGTTTTAAAAAGTTATTTTGAACAGCAGGACCATAAGTTAATACTGGGCCTTTACCGGATTGTTGATCTCCATTTTCAATTTTATCAACCATTGGCGTTGCTGTATCGTGACAAACATCCGTAATTAATGCCACATCCGGTTTAATTCGGTGGGCAATCATTTCAGCTCCACGAAGTCCAATTTCCTCTTGTACAGCATTAACGATGTAGAGTGAAAAAGGCAATTTTGTTTTTGATTCCTTCAATAAGCGAGCAACTTCTGCAATCATAAATCCACCTACGCGATTGTCCAACGCACGACCTACGTATTTGTTTTTATTGAGAATCATAAATTCGTCTTCAAAGGTTGCCACAGAACCGACGTGAACTCCCAACGCCTCCACTTCTTCTTTAGACGAACAACCGCAATCTAAAAAGATGTTTTTCATACTCGGTGTTTCTTCTTTAGTATGACGCATGTGAATTGCTGGCCAACCAAAAATCGCTTTTACAATTCCTTTATCCGTATGAATGTTTACTCGTTTTGATGGTGCAATCATGTGGTCAGAACCGCCATTGCGACGCAAGTAGATAAAACCGTCTTTTGTAATATAATGTACAAACCATGAAATTTCATCAGCATGTGCTTCAATAACTACTTTGTAATCCATTCCGGGATTGATAATACCGGCTACGGAACCATAATTATCCGAGAAATATTCATCAATGTATGGTTTTACATATTCCAACCATAATTTTTGACCCTCTGATTCAAATCCAGTCGGACTTGGGTTATTTAAATAGTTTTCTAAAAACTTCTCTGATTTTGCTGTGATTACTTTTTTCATGTTTTATTTCATTAATGATATATTGCCTTTAATTATCTCATTCAAACCACCAACGCAGGTTACATCTAAATAATAGTCATAAACGTCAGGATCCAATTTTTTTCCTCTAAACGTTCCATCCCAACCAATTGACTGATCTGATGTTTCAAAAACCATTTCTCCCCAACGGTCAAAAATTCTAAAAATCATTTTTTCAATGTTATAACCACGGAGATAAAGTATATCGTTAAAATTATCACTGTTTGGTGAAAAGGCATTTGGAATAAACAAATGAGCATCGTCGCAAATTAGTTGATAAACTTTTACCTGAACTGTATCTGATTTAGAACAAATTCCATCTGAAACAGTCAGAGTATAAATAGTGGTTTCGTCAACGGTGGCATTTGTTACTTGTTGGTTGGGAGATGCTAATCCTGTTGGAGGTGACCATAAATAACTTGCTAATCCATTTGGTAATCCACTTAATACTACTGCCGTTCCCGGTAAAACGTTGTATTCCGAAGCACTTGCAACAACAGTCGTAGGGTCGATATAAGAAACATTTACATAAATGGAATCTTCAATAAAACAACCATTTGTTGAAGATGCTGATAAATAGACATATTGTGAACTTGCAGGATTTATTGTAATCTGATTTGAATTAGTTGTTGAAACAATAATTGATGACGGAGACCAACTATATGAAAAACTAACTTGCGGGTTTGTGTTTGTAGCTGTTACTGTGGCTGTTTCACCGATGCATAAAGAATTTGACAGACTCAAACTTAGTGAAGCACTTACAAATTGAACAAATACACTATCTGAACTTGAGCAATTTCCATTAGATGCATTCAAATAATAATAACCTTGTTGCGGATCATTAACTAAAAATTGAGATTGGCTCAAATTTGTGTTTAATGTATCTGAAAAATTTGAGTTTGTGGACCAAATAAATTGTGTGGGATTTCCTGTAAATGTAGGTGAAATTGTAATAGGAACAGATGTACACATGCTCATTGTATCATCCATTGAGATGAAAACATTTGGATAAACAACAACTGTTGCAAATGCCGAGTCAGAAAAAGTACATGTTGTATCAGAAATTATTAAACGAACAACGTACGTTCCTGGAATATCATAGTTTTCTGTTAATGAATAGTTTAAAGAATCTAAATTGCCATTTCCTAAATCCCACTGAAAATAACTTGTTTGGACTGAAGTATTATTAAAGGTGACAGATAATGGTGCACAACCTGAAGTGTCAGAAAGGTTGAAGCTCACTTGTGGCGGCGAATTAAACATTACATAAACACTGTCTTTTTTATCGCAGAATGAATTTCCTACTTCTATGTAATATGTTCCGTTGGAACTTACAATAGCTGTTGAATCCGATGGAATATTGAGAGGATTATTCATGTCCGGATTCTGAGACCAAATGAAATAGCTTCCAGTACCAAAACTGTTAACCGTTAAAGTAAAAGGATCGTTGTTGCAAATAAAAAATGTGTCAGGCAAATTTATTGTAATTGAATCCAAAACAGTAATTGTGATTCGAGCAGTGTCAGTAAGTAAGCAAACGCTGTCAGTTACATAGAGATTTATGGTGTAAGTACCAGGTGTTGTATATGTTACAATTGGATTAAAAGTAACAGAATCAACATTTCCATTTCCAAAATCCCAAAGGTATTCATCACCCTGCGAAGATGAATTGTCTAAAGTTGCAGTGAAATTTGAACAACCCTGCGTTTGATCTGCTTGAAAATTTGCGACCGGAACCACTTCTGTATCAAACTTATATATAATATTGTTGCAATTGTTACTGTTGTTCGTCGCTGACCAGGCACCAGGAGTTGTAGGAAAATCACTGAAAGCCCCGCAACCTCCACAAACGGATTGGTAGACAATTCCGTCTTTATCAAAACGTGATGTCCCCCCATCAACGTGTTCACTGGCTTGTGTACCTCCAATGTAAGTACCGTACAACAAACCTGCAAAATCTCGCTTTATTACAATTAAGTAAAAATCGAATCCATTTGGTGGAGTTGCTCTAAAAGCGTCAGTAGTTACTGGCATATTATTTAATGGTGTAGCTCCTCCAAGTACACTGCCACCCCAGCCTGAAACGTAAATATTACCGCATACGTCAACAAGAAATGCAGCCGGTGAAATTTCGATGTTTGTCAATCCGTTACCAAATCGCGTTGAGGCTAAATTATTCGTTAATTGAGGATTCAATTTTATTATAAAGTTGCTGCTTGTACCATTTGAATATGCCGCATTGAAAATTGGAAATGTACCACCAGTTGATTGACCTAAAAGAAAAACGTTGTCAAGACGGTCAATTTCCACGAAAAAAACTTGGTCGTATTGACTCATACCAACGTAACTGGATTGGATAATTGAACTTCCAGATGAATTGAGTTTAACAACATAACCATCTGTAGTACCTCCACCATATGAGGCTTGATATCCACCAGCGGTTCCAGCTAAATCTGTTGATTTTGTACCTCCTGCGAAGATGACGTTTTCATTTGCATCAAGTTTAACTGAAAAGCAGGCATCATCTAAAGATCCTCCATAATAACTTGAAAATAATAGGTTTTGAAAATTGGCAGCTAATTTAAAAATGACTCCATCTTGTCCTCCGTTGTTTGTGTTTTGAAATGCATTTGCAGTAGGAAAGTCAGTCGATTTTGTTGAAGAAGCTACAAGAATATTATTATTGGCATCCAACATGATTTCTCCACGCGATTGGTCACCATAATTGGAATTTAAACCTGTGTAATTTGCTGTGTTCCCATAAGGAAGGTCACTCACATTGTAGCTTACGCCATCATTTTCACTACCTCCAACAAATGTTGAACCGATTAATGTATGACCGTCAGCGCTTAATTTGGCTACATAAATGTCGGTGCCTAAATTTTGAAAATAAACACCATTATAATAAAAGTTTGCATTGTATGAAGTATTCCCTCCGTTATGAGTATTGTCGTAGGCACCAGATGTAATTGGAAAATCATAACTTGATGTTGCTCCAAAAAGATATACGTTGTCTTGTGAATCGCATATCATACTGTGCGCTGTTTCCGTTCCAATAAAGCTATCACCACCACCTAAAAAAGTACCCCAAATCATTTGGGTTCCATCTGCGGAATATTTCGAAATAAAGACATCAGTTATTCCATAGTTTCCAGAGATTGTTGTGAAATTTGAGTTGATATCGTAAACCAAAGGGTCTGGATTGGGGTAATCGTTCCCGAAAACGGTGCCAGCTGAATAAGCAGTCCCATCGTGTCCATAAGTTGCAGTCATTCCAAAATTATCCGAATTAGCACCATCATAAGTCCCGAAAATAAGCACCGGATCGATTACGAGTAAATAATTCTCATCGTACTTTCCTAAATCAAAAGTTACATTACTACCCTCCAACTTAAATTGACATTTTACTTTAACTTCTTTCCCGTTGATAATTTGATAGGCGTATGGTTTTTGTTCCATAATTTTACCCAATTCAGTACTCAAGACAAGATTTCCTTTGTTATCAATTGATATAGATTTTTGTCCACAATAATTTAATTGAATCAATTCAGGTTTTACTTTCGGTTGAAGAAGAAATTCATATTTCATTTCATCGGAAAAACCTGAAATTTTAAGGTCTATTCCATTGTACAAATCATAAAGTATTGCCGTTTCATATCCATGAACATCTGAAGCCCATTTTTTAGGATCATTTCCCTTGAAATAATTGTAATAGAATTTTGTCGGTTTTTTCTTTTCTATGTTGTTTGTTTCATTTGATCCAAGGAAATTCAAATGAACCAATGTTTCTTTAATTTTATCACCATGAAAAGTTGGGTCTTTCATTGCATGTGCTCTTTCCATGGCAGAAAAATCTTGTAAATGAAAAATCATTTTTCGTTGTTGAACCCATAATTTCCCTCCGTGCATATTTGTTTGAAACAAAACGCCTTCGGGCCATTGTCCTTTATTTTCAATTAATTTATTGCCAATTTCAGAATCATGATGATTTTCGATTTTTTTTATTCCTGGAGTAGAATTTTGAGAAAATACACTTTGAGCTAAAATACACGATGACAATATGATTAAAGCAAAAAATCTCATTCTCTTTATTTTTAGAACTAATTTACTCATTAATTTATGTTTTTACGCAAAAAAATGAGGTTTTTAATCTCTTATTAATAACTAAATTAGTGCTTTCAAATTGATTCATACATGAAAAATAAAATCACGGAACTGTTTGGGATAAAATATCCTTTAATACAAGCAGGAATGATTTGGTGCTCTGGCTGGGAACTTGCCTCAGCAGTATCCAATGCAGGTGGTTTAGGAATTATTGGATCTGGTTCCATGTATCCTGAAGTTCTTGACGAGCAAATAATAAAATGTAAATCCAAAACGAGTAAACCATTTGCAGTTAACCTTCCGATGCTTTATCCAGATATAGATAAACACATAGAAACAATTATAAAACATAAAGTTTCAATCGTTTTTACATCTGCTGGAAATCCAAAAACTTGGACCAACTTCCTTCATGAAAATGGGATTAAAGTCGTACATGTAGTTTCTAGTTTGAAGTTTGCACTCAAAGCGCAAGAAGCGGGAGTAGATGCAATAGTTGCCGAAGGTTTTGAAGCAGGAGGACACAATGGAAGGGATGAAACTACAACCTTATGTTTAATTCCAAAAGTCGCAAGTGAAATTAAAATTCCGTTGATAGCTGCTGGGGGAATTGGCACAGGCAAAGGAATGCTCGCCGCGATGAATTTAGGTGCTGATGGAGTACAAATAGGTAGTCGTTTTGTTGCAACTTTTGAATCAAGTGCACACGAAAATTTCAAAAGCAGAATTGTCAATTTGCCTGAAGGAGATACAATCCTGACTTTAAAGGAATTAACGCCTGTTCGATTAATAAAAAATGAGTTTTTTGCAAAGCTTGAAACGGCCTATGATGAGAATGCAAACGAAGAGCAACTGAAGGAAATTCTTGGTCGTGGAAGGGCAAAAAAAGGAATGTTTGAGGGGGATTTAGTTGAAGGAGAACTTGAAATAGGACAGGTTGCGACTTTAATCAAATCAGTTCAGTCTGCAGAAGAAGTAGTGAACGAGATTATCACAGAATTCCGCAATGCTCTTCTCGAACAACAAACTGATAAATTTAAATTTTAATGATACAATTCGAACGATTTGAATTAGACAATGGTCTGAAAGTTATTTTTCACAAGGATGTTTCAACGCCAATGGCAGTTGTAAATGTACTCTATGATGTAGGTGCTCGCGATGAATCGGAAGAACAAACCGGATTTGCCCACTTATTTGAACATTTAATGTTTGGTGGTTCTGTAAATATCCCTGAATTCGATTCAGCGTTACAAATGGCAGGAGGTGAAAGCAATGCTTTTACAAGCAATGACATTACCAATTATTACGATGTTTTTCCTGCAAATAACTTAGATACGGCACTTTGGCTTGAAAGTGATCGGATGTTTTCCCTTGCATTTACTGATAAGAGTTTGGAAGTACAACGGCAAGTGGTAATTGAAGAGTTCAAGCAACGTTACTTGAATCAACCCTATGGTGATGTTTGGTTATTACTACGTCCTTTGGCATATAAAAAACATCCCTACAAATGGGCAACAATCGGCAAGGAAATAAGTCATATTGAAAATGCAAAAATGGAAGATATTCGTTCCTTTTTCCAGAGATTTTATTGTCCCTCAAACGCCATTGTATGTGTTGCTGGAAATTTTGAACTTGATTATGTAAAAGAGAAAATATCTTATTGGTTTGCTTCAATTCCATCTGTAAAAAAGCCATTTCGTATTTTACCCGTGGAACCCATTCAATCGGAATTCAGAGAATTGACTGTTGAAAGAAAAGTTCCTGCAGATGCATTTTATTATGCTTTCAAAATGTCAGAAAGAAAAAGCGAAGGCTATTATGTAACTGATATTTTAAGTGATGCAATCGGAAGAGAGAAGTCTTCTCAACTATACATAACGTTAAAAAAAGAAAAGCAACTTGTTTCAGAGATATCGGCTTATATTACAGGTTCTCTAGATGAAGGTTTATTAATTATTTCAGGAAAATTAAACGATGGAGTGAGTTTTGAAAGGTTGGACGAAGCGCTGTGGGATTGTTTGGAAACGATTAAAAACGTTGAACTAAGTGAACTGGAATTAGATAGACTCAAGATTAAAATAAGAACAGCAAAAGAATTTCAGGAACAGGGATTACTCAACAGAGCGATGAATCTTTGCTTTTTTGAATTATTGGGTGATGCCAATGGAGTGAACGAAGAACAACAGATTTATCAATCAATTTCAACTAAAATTTTACATGAATTTGCAAACGAAGTGCTCCGAAAAGAAAATTGTTCTTTACTGAAAATTAAAGCCGAAAAAAATGCTTGATAGAAAAATTGCTCCAAAAATAACAGACATTGAAGAGATAAAATTTATTTATCCTCAGAAAATGGAATTAAGTGACCTTGTTCCTATGTATTGGATGAAAGAGGTTCCAAATGCAACATCCCGAATCGATTTTTATTTTGATGCCGGAACTGTCAGAGGTAAAAGTGTCCTTGCTTCTTTAACAGCAGGTTTGATTTTTTCAGGAACAAAAGAAAAAGACTCCACCACGCTGCATAATTTGCTTGATGATTCAGGAGCCTATTTTGACGTTGGTTTGACTCAGGAAAGTGCTTTGGTTTCATTTTATGCGTTGAATGATCAGATGCTAAATATTTTCAGAATTTTTGAAGATGCGTTTGAAAATGGTGTTTTTCCGCAAAAAGAAATTGATGAACTTGTCAATGACCGAAAACAGAAATTTTTAGTCAATTATGAAAAAGTAAGTTTTTTAGCACAGCGGGAATTTCAAAAACAGATATTCAACGGAACTCCTTATTCACGTCTTATCGAGTTATCAGATTATGACGATGTAAGTCGCACTGAAATTATTGACTTTTTCAACCAGTTTTATAAAAATGGATTGATGAAAGTAGTTGTCGTTGGGGATTTACCTCAAACTACGGTTGATTACATTGCTGGCCAATCTAGAAAGTGGTGCGTTCAAGCTCGCCCTGAGTTTCAAAGTGATTTTTCGAATAACATAAAAACGATTAAGTTAGAAAAAAAAGATGCTATTCAATCTGCAATAAGGGTAGGAAAAACTTTGTTTAATAAAGAACATGATGACTACCTAGCATTCACCATTCTTAATACCATTTTAGGTGAATTTTTTGGAAGTCGTTTAATGAAAAACATTAGAGAAGATAAGGGATATACTTATGGAATCGGGTCCTACCTGAGTGAAATTAACAAAAGTGGATATTTTCTCATTGGAACAGAAGTTGGTTCTGATGTCAGAGATAAAGCTTTGGATGAAATAAAAAAGGAAATTGAATTGCTTCAAAATGAATTGATTATTGAAGATGAATTGGAATTAGTGAAAAATTACCTTTTGGGACAAGCATTAAAAAGTGCAGATGGACCGTACGCGATGATGGATTTGTTTTTAGCCGTGGAATCGCACGGAATGAACCTTGATTTTTACAATAAATTTATTCATAAAATACAAACAATAAAACCTCAAGAATTGCTTGATTTAGCAAGAAAACACCTCAATTGGGATTCAATGACAATTATAACTGCGGGCTAGCAACTTTATTTTTTAAAAATCGTTATAATACTTGGTATTATACTACGTTTAAAATAAGATGATAAGGTTATTACTCTTTTTCTTTTTGATGCTAGGTTCCTATCTAGCTAATGCTTCGCATGGGATGGGAGGAGAAATAACCTATAAATGTGTTGGTGGTAATTCTTATGTATTTGAATTGATTTTTTATCGCGATTGCAATGGAGCCGATGTAAATACAATGTCTGAAAATATTCGTGTTTGGAATCATCCCAGCGTTTCAAATATTTCAGTGGCTTATATTTCGAGACAAGACATTTCTCCAATGTGTACTCAAGTTTCAGGAGGACCTATTGCACTTAGTTGTGGAAATGGAAGTGCTGGAGGAAACGGCGTTGGAGCTATTGAACGAATCACTTATCGAAGTTCACCGACAGTATTAAATGGTATTCCGCCAACGGAGGGATGGGTATTTACTTACGAGAATTTTTCAAGAAGTGCTTCTTTAACTAATATTACTACACCGACAAACTTCGGAATTACACTCGCTGCAAAAATGTATTCGGTGCCAAGTGCTTCAGGAACGGGTTGTAGTGATTCATCACCAATATTTTTACAAGAACCTTACTTTGTGAGTTGTGCAGGTACACCTTACGTCTACAACATGAATGCCGTGGATCCTGATTTAGATTCTTTGCATTTTGAATTTGGCGTACTTTATGATCGCTTTCCAACTGGGGTTTATAATCCACCGACGAATCCAATTCCGGTACCGTTTGAAACAGGTTTTTCATACTCAAGCCCTACACCCGGTGTGACCTTAAACTCATCGAATGTTCCAGCTGTTGTAAATCCAATGACGGGAGAATTGACTTTTACAAGTTTTTCAACTGGAAATTATGCTGTAAAAATCAGTGTCAAGTCTTATCGAAAAGGCGTATTGATTTCGGAAGTAGAACGTGAAATGCAACTTGTCGTAATGTCTTGTAATGCGGCAAATACTGCGCCTGTTTTCAATGCTCCTTTTGCCGGAAATTCTTTTGTCACAACAGTTACGGCTGGTAGTCCGGTTTCATTTACACTTACTGCAAATGATTCTGGTACACTCCAAGATGGTACAAGTCAAACATTGTACTTAAAAGCTTCTGGACCAATGTTTGGAGCGAACCTCACATCTACAAGCGGTTGTGACATAGAACCTTGCGCGACTTTAAATGCACCATCACCAATAACAGGTCAGCAAACTGTTTCGGCTAATTTTAACTGGCAGACCACCTGTGATCACTTGGTTAACCAGTATGGAATTGTCGCTGATGTTGTTCCATACAATTTCGTTTTTAAGGTGCAAGATGATTATTGTCAAGTACCTAAAGTAACATATGCGACAATTACCGTAAATGTTGTCAATCCAGGAGTGATTCCTGCAACTCAGATTAAGTGTATTCAAACGGATCCTGTGACCAATGATCTAACGATTCAGTGGAATTCAGTTTTGAATCCACAGAATTCCTTTGTTGAATATCAGATTCATTCGTTGCAAGCAGGATTAATAGCTTCCATTTCAGATATCACACAAACTTCATTTACAATTCCTGCAGTAAATGCTAAAAATGATTTCTTCATTACTGTAAAATCAGGCTGTAATGGCAATGCACTGAAAAATAGCGACACTGTTTCAAATGTTTTTTTGAATGTTGTAAATCCGGTAAATGGTACTGCGGTATTACAATGGAATAAACCCAATAACCAATCGCAAGCGGGTTTTGGAGCGTATTATCGAATTTACAGAGAATATCCAGCGGGAACATTCAAGCTTTTAGACAGCGTAACTTACAATTCAACTTCATATAAAGACACCATAGATATCTGTCAGGCTTTTATTTCATACAAAATTGTTTTGCCCGGATCTGATTGTGATTTCACATCGAATATAATCGGAGATGATTTTGAAGACATGCTGACTCCAAATATTCCCTTTATTTTATCTACTGGAGTTGATACTTCAAATAATAATATTTTACTGACCTGGAATGAAAATCATCAACCCGATACTTATGGTTATGTTATTTATACATTTGACCAAAATGGAATACTATATGAATTAGATACTGTTTGGGGAAGGACAAATACCTCATATTCTTACATAGAAAATCTCGCTAACGGACCATTTTCGTACTCAGTTGCAGCATTTGATTCTTGTTCTACAACCGCAATTCCTGTTACTTTTCAAACGTCTGCCAAAGGATTGATTAATACTACAATGACATCTTCCTCAATTGTTTACATGTGTGAAAGGCAAGCTGAATTAACTTGGAGTGCATACAAAGGTCAAATCCCAGTTAATTATAAAGTCTGGGCAAAAGTCAATGGGCAATGGAGTATTCTTGGATCTACAAATGATACAATAATTACAGTTTCCGTAAACCAAGGACAAAGTTATTGTGTTTATATTCAGGCGAATTTTTCTACTGGTTCTGGTGCCTTTTCAAGTCCAACTTGTTTTACTGTGCCCAATCCAGGAGTTCCAGCGTATCATTATTTCAAATTGGCAACTATTATCGATAAAAAAATTGAACTTTATGATTATGTCGACGCTTCCGTTGGTGTTTCAAAAG
>CANGLG010000012.1 GCA_947454395.1 Flavobacteriales bacterium | reverse complement strand
ATGCAGCAAATGAAAAGAAAAATATTTCATTTGTCTTGAGAAGATATTCTGAAATAAATGATGCTGACATTAAAATATCCGATTCAGAACTAAAATCCTATTATGAAGAACATAAAGGTGATTCGAAATATGCAATTCGTTCAGGAAGTCGTGAAGTTAAAATGTTTGATGTAGTTATAGCTCCATCAAAACGAGATACTTTGGATATGAATAAACTTATGTCAAAAACGAAAGTAGAATTTTCAAAATCTACTAATGATTCAGTTTTTGTAATGACAAACAGTTACAATAAGTTCTATTATGGTGACAAGCGCGCTGTTGCTGTACCAGTAGGAAATGAAAAAGCTAAGCAATTCCCAAGTTATCCTATGGATTATGATACTATTTTCAAAATGGGAAAACCAGGACAAGTTTTTGGTCCATACTATGTAGGTGAGAATGTGGTTGTATCAAAACTTATTGGATTTACCCCTGCAAGATTGTCTGCAAGACATATATTAATTTCAACTAAAAATCCAAAAGATGGAAAAGACATTGTTGGAGCTGAATTAATCGCAAAAAGCAAAAAAGCCGATAGTTTATTGAAATTGATAAACAAGGATAATTTTTTATCATTTGTTGAAAAATACTCTGATGATCCAGGTTCAAAATCAACAGGTGGTAAATATGAAAATTTCCTAGAAGGAGAAATGGTTGAGCAGTTTAGTACTTTCTGTGCTACACAACCAATTGGAAAAATAGGAATTGTTAAAACTGACTTTGGATATCACATTATTGAAGTTCTTGATAGAGCATCTGATAAATTTCCTTTACTTGTCTCAGTTACACAACCGTTTAAAGCCTCCGAAACAACGATTTCAAACAAGGAAAGTGAAGTGACTAGTATTCTTTATAAACTCGATAATCAAATTTCAAAAGAATCTGATCCATTGAAGAAAATAGCTCTTTTCGACACAATTGTTACACGAGCTAAAAAATTCCCTAGACCAATTCAAATTGAAGAAAATAATCCAAAAGTTTATGGCTTTACATCATCTTTAGCAGCAGATAAAATTCTTGAACTTGCTTTCGACAATAAATCAGAAGTTGGAACTTTAACATCTTACCCGATTAAAGACAAAGACAAATATGTAATTGCTATGGTTTCTTCAATAAAAGAAAAAGGGGAACCTAAATTTGAAGATGTGAAAGCACAAATGGAAAGAGATTTAATTGAGGAGAAGAAAGCTAAGAAATTATTGAACCAAATGGCAAAATACAAAAGTTTGGAAAAACTAGCAAAATCAAGTAACTCTTCTGTAATGACCGCTGAAGTTACCTTTGCAATGCCACAAATAAATAATGCAGGATATGAGCCTGAAATTATTGGTTCTTTGTTCTCAGCTGTTAAAGACGGTAAAAGGACATTGCCTTTAAAAGGTAAAAATGGTGTTTACATGATTTTAGTTAATAAAACAACTAAAGCTCCTGCTGCCTCTAACTTTAACGTCGAAAGAGACCAGTTGTTGAATGCAATGAAAGGATCTGTTCAAAATCAAGCGATTGAAGCTTTAAAGAAAAAAGCGGATGTTGTTGATAACAGAAAATTATTTGAATTAAGAGTTCGACTTTAATCAAAATTTACGCTTAAAAATGCTCAAAGTAGATATTCGTAGAACATTCAAAGAGCGTAGAAAATTTGTTACTCCTTTTGAATTAAATCGTATTTCCGAATTATGCACTAAAATTGTATTAGAGCGGTTTGACTTTAACAATAAAACGGTTAGCATATTTCTTCCTATTGAAAAACAAAAGGAGATTAACACCTATGAATTACTAGAAGAGATAATACTTCAGAGAGGTATTGTAGCTTTGTCTAAGTCTGATTTTTCTGATAACACTCTTATTCACTACAAATACGAAAAAACTTCTCAACTTGAAGTAAATAAATTTGGCATTCCTGAACCGAAATTTGGAGAAGTAATGTCAGAAGTATTGCTTGATTTTGTTTTTGTTCCCTTACTTGCAATAAATAACCGGGGTCATAGAGTCGGTTATGGAAAAGGGTTTTATGATAAACTATTGTCTAAATGTAAACCATCCTGTGTATTTATCGGACTCAGTATCTTCGATGAATTTGTCGTAATTGATGACTTAAACTCAACAGATGTTCCGCTCCATTATTGCGTAACTCCTAATGGTTTTTATGATTTCAAATAACAATCAAGGTAAATATCATCTTCTTGCATTATTTCTAATTCCGATAAATCTTGTTGCCATTTTCTTATCTGAATCTATTCTAATTAGTTCAATTATTGGGTTAATTTCTATTGTTGTTATTTATTTTGTTTTGATTCGGAAGCGCTAATTTTTTCAACTAGAATTCCGTCTGCTTCAAAATTCATTTCAAATTTTGATTCCGTAATTTTTGAAATTTCAGACTCATTCAGATTAGCGTCTTTAGCAAAGTGTTGCTGTAATTCAACTGATATAGTATCCCAATAAGCTTGGCCATGGAAATAAGCTAAAGAACCCTTTTTTGTATTTACCGGAATTACAAAATGATTTTTAAACCGAACTCGCAACAAATCGCCATTGTCATTTTTAACATTTACCCAACAACCTGCATTTTGACAAACTTCCTCAATTGGAGCATAAAAAGTAAAATCTACTTTCTCAGGATTTTGTTCAAGCTGCTGTAGCATGTCATTCAGATTTATGGCCTTAGTACTATCTACATCTACAAAACCAAAATTTCTAAATCTATTTCCCTTCTCTTTACATGAAAAAAAAAGAAATAGAAGCAAAGGAGTGACCGTTAAAAACAACCTCATTTCAGGAATACTTCATAAAAATCCGAAACAGGATAAGATTTTCCTTCAACAATAACATTTTGTATTTGATTTGCTGAAAGAAAACGTAAAATTACTCTTCGGTTTGAACTACTGTTATCAACCATGTTGATAGTAACAACATGTGATTTAGTATCAAAATCAACTTTGAATGCATTTACATAATACTGAGCATATTTATCGACAGCTTCTTTCGAAACATCATCAGGCATTTTTATTTCAAAAATTCCTTTTTCTTTTCCTTGAATCAAAACAGATTTTGAGTTGCAAACTGCAATATTAGCGGTCTGTCCAAATGAATAGTTCAATGAAAGCAATACAACAACAGTTAAAATCAAGTTTTTCATGGGAAATTTTTTAAAGTTAATGCTAATTTACAAAAAAAAACTCAACTTTATAATTGTGATAGAACTTAGTGCTTTTTTAGAAAAAAACAGAATTGAAGCAGGTTGTGATGAAGCAGGAAGAGGTTGCTTAGCCGGACCTGTTGTTGCGGCGGCCGTTATTTTAAATCCAAAAAAACCAATAAATGGTTTAAACGATTCTAAACAATTGAACGAAAAAAAAAGAAACTTTTTACGGCATGAAATTGAATCAAATGCTTTAAGTTTTTCCATTGCAGTTGTTGAGCCTGAAAAAATTGACGAGATAAATATACTAAACGCAAGTATTCATGCAATGCACTTAGCTGTTGAAAAGCTTCATGTTATTCCTGAATGGTTACTAATTGACGGGAATAGATTTCATGCTTATCCTAGGATAAATCACACCTGTGTCATTAAGGGTGATGGGAAATTTCAATCAATTGCAGCAGCCTCAATTCTTGCTAAAACATATCGAGACGAAATCATGTTGAAACTACATGAAAAATTCCCAGAATATCATTGGCATAAAAACATGGGGTACCCAACTAAAGCTCATAGAGATGCCATAAAAAATTTCGGTGTCACACCTCATCATAGAATGTCGTTCAAACTTCTACCAGATCCGAATCAACTAAGGCTGTTTGATTAAACAAATTCATGTTGATTATAATTCCAAATGTCAATTTTCTAACTTTCTTTTCAACTTAAATTTGACAAAAAATGAAATGAAGAATAGAATTGCATTAATTTTCATAGGTGCTATTGGCTTGATATGGATATCTTTTGTGTCGTTTGATTTATTGAAAAGTGAAAATTCCTCTGATTTTAAATCCTATTTCAATGAGACGGATGAACAGATTATTGCAATCCATGAATTAAATGAAATCGACAGAAACCTTGACAATTTCATATTACCTGCATCAAGTGAAGCGGTACTTTTTTCACTAGCACCAAAAATTAATTCAGCGAGTTTTTTTTTAAGTTCAAGTAGGCCTCTAATTGTTATAGAACGAAAAGAAAACTGGAATAAAATAAATGTAGAACAGCTGTTTAAGGATGGGATTCATCCATTTAAATTGGAGGGTACTAGGTCATTTTCATTCGGTAAATACTCAGGTGAATTTAGTAAAAAACAGCTTGTTTTATATGCTTGCGATGTAAACATCAGCACTAAAAACATTTTTAATGTTGATACTAAAGCTAGTTACAGTAAGATTAACTTTACACACTCGAGTATCGAAATAATTGATGTTTATAAAAAAAATAACAGTACTTACTTTTATAAGAAGACTCTTCTTGGCAAGAACGAATGTAAAAAACTAGACGACCGCAAATTATTTGCAAGTATATTACCTGAAAAATTCTCTTCTTACTCCTTTTATGAGAAAGTTTATCTTGCAAAAAAGGACGCTCAGTTTAAGAACAGTCCTTTTTATAATTGGATGGAAAACGGAATTGTTATTTTGAAAAGCAACGATCAATACATAGCGATTTTTGACTTTAAAGAAGGGCAAAATCCCATTCAAAATTTAAATGAAAAATACGGCAAAGAAGAGTTAAATGAAGATTACGCGAGCTTTGAAAAATTAAAGTTTACTTCATTACTTGAGGGTAGAGAAAATTCAACGCTTCATCTAGCTGAAAGTGATGGATTTTGCCTGGCATCATACGACAAAGCACTAATTGACGAAGTTTTAACTGAAATAAAACTAGGTCATTCTTTATCTCAAAATGAATCTAAAACAATTGAAGTATATGGTTACTTACCGAAAAAGGTAAGCTGTAGAATCATAGATTCAACAAATTCGAAGGCAATTAGTGTCTTTGGAAAGAACGCGGTTGAAATATCCTATTTTCAAAATGACATTCCTGTCGAAAAAGAAACAAAGAACGATCGTGAGTACTTTGCTATGAATCCTGGAGAAAAAGTATTAGATTTTGCATGTTTTAATGAACGTGGAAATGTAATTGCACTGACGGAAAGCAAAAAATTAGTTGGTTATATAAACGGACTTAGGAAATGGGAAAGGTCTGTTTTAGGAAATACTTCTTTACAATCACATCCAACAGATAATAATCTTGTATGTGTCTTTACGAATAAGGAATGTCAAATGATAGATATGTATGGAAAAATAGTATTTCGCTTTTCATCAGAAAAAAATATTTGTCCTGAAAGTTACAAAAGCAAGATGAAAACGGAGTTTATTATTGTAAATTCCAAAAATAATTTTTCCGTTGTTAATGACAAAGGCACCACCATTAAGCAATTTTCTTGTACGGGTGACATCCAAGAATTTGCTGTTCAAAAAATTTACAATAAAAACATGGCAATTGTGATCACAAATTCAATGTTTTATACCATTGATTTAGATAAACGAAAAACACTAAATAAAATAGCAATTGATAGTACATTCTCACTATTAAAAGGAAAAAATTTACTAGTTGCTGTTAGTCTAAATAAAGGAGAAATGAATACGATTGATATTAATGGTAATAAAAAAACTTTTTCTGTAGGAAATTACACTAAAATTTGTGCCGCTTATCCGGAAAATGAAGGCTACTCTATTATTTTACAAAACGGAAATAAAATTGGGGTCTTTGATATTCAAGGAAGAAGAAAATGGGTGAAAAAATTTGAATTGAACGAACTAACATTAGTAAACTCATTTCAAAACAAAAATGGAAGAAGAATTTTAACAATTTTTGATGGAATTGAAAATCAACTATATTTGTGCGATTCAAAAGGAAATGTTTTATCTGAAAACTCTTTACATGCTGAACAGAAAACAGTAGTTTCTGGATTTGGTACTGCGGGATTTTCAATTACTACATTTCTTGGAAACTACTTAATTCAGTATAATAAACTTTAGGTCTATGAAAAAAATCCTTATTTCTTTTTCTTTTTTACTTTGCTTGTTTTCTGTTTCAGCCCAAAACTATTTAGGCGTGCTTAATAGTAATTATGCTGGAGTAATGGGAACCGACTTGCAACCTGCAAGTTTTGTTGATGGTCGTTATAAGTTTGACCTCAATTTGTTCAGCATGAATTTTAGTGCATACCAAAACCTAGGTTATTTCGATGCGAACGCCATGAGGGATGCTGAAGGAGGAAAAGGTTATTGGTGGAAAAAATCTTTTGGTGATACGGCAATTTTTAATAATTGGGCTCAACCAGATTCTACATTCATTGACCGCTTTATAAAACATCGCTATGATCAAAACTCAAAAGGAACACTTGGATTTAATACCAATTTACAAATTGATTTATTCAATTTCATGTTTCATGTAAGTCCGAAAGTAGCGATTGGATTTGGTGCAAAAGTAAGGTCCATTACAAACATTGATAATCTTGACCCAAAACTAGCTGTACTGTCAGAAGAAGGTCTAGACTACCCAGACCTTTGGAACATAAAATTAAATGAGGAATTGTTGAACATTAACCACTTAACTTGGGCCGAATATGGCTTCAATTACTCACAAGTTGTTATGGACAAGAAAGAACACTTTCTAAAAGCTGGTGTTAAAATTAAATACCTTGCTGGATACTCCGCTGCCTATCTTTACACGAGTAATTTTGCCTACGATTTAAAAAACGAGGATACATCACAATATCTTGCAGGTGATTTCGCATATGGTTATTCAAGTAATCTAGACGATGTTACATCTGGAAATACAACAGGAATGCCTAAACAGCAATCCAAATTCGGGTTAGGGTTTGATCTTGGTGTGGTATATGAATGGAGACCAAATTGGGAAAAATACAAGTACGATATGGATGGTAAGACCGACCTATGGATGAGAAATAAGAATAAATATAAAGCTCGAGTTGGTGTTTCTATTTTGGATATTGGTGGCATGAGATTTACTAAAGGGGGATTAAGTCGAGATTTCTCAGTCAACACTTCTAATTTGTTTGATTTAAATAGGTTTGAAGCTGCAACTAGTTTCTTAAATTTTGATAAAGTAATTGATTCGTTGGTAAATGAATCAACTGCAGCAGGAAACACAGAATGGGCTACAAATGAAAAAACTTTGGATAATTTCTATATGCGAACTCCAACAGCGATTAGTTTTCAAGCTGATTATCATATTTGGAAATGTTTTTATGTTAATGCAACTGGAATGTTCAATATGATTTCAAGAAAAACATCGACTAAAGTTAAAGTCCCGAATCAAATTTCAATAACTCCAAGTGTTGATTTTGCATACTTTGGATTACATTTCCCGATATCAATGAATACTTATTCAGGATTTAAGGTTGGTGCTGCCACACGACTAGGACCTTTAACATTAGGGTTTACTGATTTTAGAACTTTAATGGCAAAAGGACAAATTCGTGGTGCAGAATTCTTTATGGGATTAAGATTACCGATATTATATCACGCAGTAAAGGATAAAGATAAAGACAAGGTTTCTAATAGAAAAGACGAATGTAAAACTATTCCAGGAACTTGGGAATTCAAGGGATGTCCAGATACAGATGGAGATGGAATTAAAGATACTGAAGATGATTGTGCGACTATTGCTGGTATTGCTGAATTTAAAGGTTGCCCGGATAAAGATGGAGACAAAGTTCCAGATAAGGATGATGATTGTCCTGAAATTGCAGGATTGAAAGAATTCAAAGGTTGTCCAGACAAAGATGGAGACAAGATTATTGATAAAAACGATGATTGTCCTGAAGTTGCTGGCATTGCTGCATTCAAAGGTTGTCCAGATACGGATAAAGATGGCATTAAAGATAGTGAAGATGCTTGTCCTCAACAAGCTGGACTAAAAGAATTCAAAGGTTGTCCAGATAAAGACAGAGATGGATTATCAGATTCAGAGGATGGTTGTCCAGAAGTAGCTGGTCCAAAAGAAAATAAAGGTTGTCCTTACACTGATAAAGATGGAGATGGAGTAATGGATAATGAAGATGCATGTCCAAACGAGAAAGGTTTGAGAGAAAATAAAGGTTGTCCAATTGCTGACTCAGATAATGATGGTTTATTAGATAACGACGATGATTGTCCAACATTGAAAGGACCTAAAGAAAACAAAGGATGTCCTTATGCTGATACAGATAAAGACGGACTTCTTGACAAAGACGATGCTTGTCCGACTGTAAAAGGTCCTAAAGAAAATAAAGGATGTCCTTATACAGACTCTGACAATGATGGAGTTTTAGATAAAGAAGATGAATGTCCTCAAACTCCAGGTCCTGCATCCAATAAAGGTTGCCCTGTAATTGAAAAAGAAGATGCAAATACGTTGAAAACTGCTTATAACAACTTGGAATTTGCAACCGGTAAGGCTATTATTCTCAATGATTCAAAAGCAGCTTTAAATGAATTAGCTGAAACATTGAAAAAGAAACCAAACTGGAATCTTGAGATTACTGGTCACACAGATAACGTTGGAGATGAAGCATTAAATATGGAGTTATCTAAAAAACGTGCTGAAGCTCTTAAAAACTATTTAGTTTCAAAAGGCATTGATTCAAGTAGATTGAAAGTATTCTATTTCGGTGAAACACAACCAATAGCTGACAATAATATTGTTGAAGGTCGTGGAAAAAATAGACGAGTAGAAATGAAAATCGTATTTGAATAATAAATTAAATAGAATTGTCTTACAAAAATGGCCGGAAGAATTTCCGGCCATTTTTGTTTATTTTAAACGGATAATGCTGCTAATAAAATAATTCTAAACAGAATTTCAAATTCTTCTCTCAAGACCCGAAATGAACTTTTATCTTTGTATTCTAAATAAATAAAATGGAATACGATTTCAGAGCTATTGAAAACAACTGGAGAAAATTTTGGGCAGCAAATAAAACCTTCAAAGTAACTGAGGATACATCAAAGCCTAAGTATTATGTTCTTGATATGTTTCCTTACCCATCTGGCGCAGGTTTGCACGTCGGACATCCTCTTGGTTACATAGCATCTGATATTTATGCTCGTTATAAAAGATTACAAGGGTATAACGTTCTTCATCCCATGGGTTATGATTCTTTTGGTTTACCCGCCGAACAATACGCAATTCAAACTGGGCAACATCCGGCACTAACGACAGAAGAAAACATTGCTCGTTATCGTGATCAGTTGGATAAAATCGGATTTTCATTTGACTGGGATCGGGAAGTAAGAACGTCTTCACCGGAATACTATAAATGGACTCAATGGATTTTTAAACAGTTATTTGATTCTTGGTATAATCCGAAAACGAATAAAGCAGAAAGCATAGACACATTGATTGCCATTTTTGAATTCCAAGGCTCATCTGGTGTTGAGTTAGTAATTCTTACCGGTGACATAGAAAAAGATGTTATGCCTTTTTCTGCTGAGGAATGGAAAGCATTTAGCGAAAAGAAAAAACTTGAAATTCTAATGAATTTTCGATTGGCTTATCTAGGCGAATCATACGTGAATTGGTGTTCTGCGCTTGGAACCGTTCTTGCGAATGACGAGGTTGTCAATGGTGTTTCGGAGCGTGGAGGGCATCCGGTTGAAAGAAAATTAATGAAGCAATGGAGTATGCGAATCACTGCATTTGCACAACGACTTCTTGATGGACTGGGAACAATTGATTGGTCCGAAAGTATTAAAGAAACGCAACGAAATTGGATTGGAAGAAGTGAAGGCGCATCGATTCGTTTTTCGGTATTGGGGCATGAGCATTCAATTGAAGTTTTTACTACTCGTCCAGATACTGTGTTTGGTGTTTCATTTGTGACCTTGGCTCCAGAACATGAATTAGTAGAAAAAATCACAACTGAAAGCCATAAAAATGAAGTATTATCCTACGTTGAAAAGGCTAAGAATAGAAGTGAAAGGGAACGTCAGGCGGATGTAAACACTATTAGCGGTGTTTTTACCGGAGCATATGTAAAACACCCATTTACAAATGAGAAAGTTCCTGTTTGGGTAGGCGATTACGTATTGGTTGGCTACGGAACAGGTGCCGTCATGGCAGTACCCGCGCATGATGAACGAGATTTTAAATTCGCGAAACATTTTGGACTTAGTTGTAAACAAGTAATTCTTCCATCTACCGAACACAATATTCAAGAGGCAGCATGGACGGAAAAAGAAGGAAAAATAATAAACTCCGATTTCCTAAATGACTTGACTGTAAAAGATGCGATTCGTAAAGCGATTGAACAAATTACATCCAATGGCTTTGGAAAAGGACGGGTTAATTATCGTTTACGTGATGCTGTTTTCGGTAGACAACGTTATTGGGGCGAGCCAATTCCAATTTACTATAAAGATGAAGTTCCATACGGAATAAAGGAGGTTGATCTACCACTTACGTTACCTGAAGTGGATAAATACTTGCCAACAGAAGATGGGGAACCACCTTTGGCGCGGGCTTCAAATTGGAAGCATGAAAATCAATTTGAATATGAGTTATCTACCATGCCTGGTTGGGCAGGAAGTTCGTGGTACTTTCTTCGTTATCTTGACCCGAAGAATGAAAATGAATTTGTGGGCAGAGATAAAGTTGAATATTGGAAAAATGTAGATTTATATATTGGTGGATCTGAACATGCAACCGGACATTTATTATATGCTCGTTTTTGGACAAAATTTTTATTTGACAGAGGCCTAATTTCTTTTGATGAACCTTTTCAGAAAATGATTAACCAAGGAATGATATTAGGTCGTAGTAGTTTTGTTTATTTGGTAATAGGTGAAAATAAATTTGTTTCATACTCGTTAAAGGATAATTTCATCTGCGCCCCTATTCATGTTGACATTTCTATGGTTGATAACGACAAATTGAACATTGAAGCATTTAGAAATTGGAGGCCAGATTATAAAGATGCTGAATTTATTTGCGAGGAAGATGGCTCCTATATTTGTGGAAATGAGGTAGAAAAAATGTCGAAATCCAAATACAATGTTCAGACGCCAGACGAATTGGTTGAAAAATTTGGCGCTGATACTTTGCGGATGTATGAAATGTTTTTGGGACCATTGGAACAAACAAAGCCATGGGATACAAAAGGAATCAATGGAGTTCATAATTTTTTGAGAAAACTATGGCGTTTGTTTCATGATTCAGAAAGCAAGGTCTCCATATCGAATGAGGCACCAACAAAAGAATCTTTAAAGACGTTGCATAAAACAATAAAAAAAATGACTGATGATTTAGATCGTTTTTCATTTAATACGGGCGTTTCTAATTTCATGATTTGTGTCAATGAACTTACTGAACAAAAATGCAACAACAAACAAATTTTGACTGAGCTTATCATCATGTTGTCACCTTATGCTCCACATATTTCGGAAGAATTGTGGGTGAAATTAGGTAAGCAACCAGGAACTATCAGTACAGCACAATTCCCGCTATTTAATGAAGAACACTTGGCAGAATCTTCATTTGATTATCCAGTTTCTTTCAATGGTAAGATGCGTTTTAAAGTCAATCTAAGTTTGAGTTTATCTCCAAAAGAAATAGAAGTAGAGGTTTTGAAAATGGATGAATCATCTAAATGGTTAGAAGGAAAAACACCTAAAAAAGTGATTATAGTTCCAGGAAAAATTGTGAACATAGTGGTTTAAGAAGAGTGAATTTAAATTTTAGGAACTCAACTCTTCAAGAAAATTAAAACAATGTGTTTAAATCTTTGGCATGTTTAATTTCGGTAATCAATCCGTCGATTAAGTCTTTTTTCATATTAACCTGAGCTCCACCTGCATAAATAGGAATATTTCCTGAGTCTTTCTTCAATTGTTCGAAATACTTAATCATAAAATCATCATCAACTGATGTTAGCCATGACGTTAGAATCACTTTTGGGTTAAGTCGTTTAATACAATCCAAAGTGGATTCATAAGGAAGGCTTTGTCCCAAATAAACGGTATGTATTCCCTTGCCTCGCAGTAAAAACTGATAATACAACAAGCCTAATTCATGCCATTCGTGTTCGGGAAGAAACAACATAATAGGGGGTTCAGAGGCAGCAGGTATTGGAAGTTTATCAATTTCAGCAATGACTTTTTGTCGAATTAAATTAGAAATAAAATGTTCTTGAGCAGGTGTGATAGTACCAATCAACCACATCACTCCTATGCGATCTAAGAATGGAATTAAATGATTACTGAAGGTTTCTTCTAAACCAACTGCCTCTATAAGCTCATTTAAAGTATCTCTAAATGATCTTTCGTCCAAGTTAATAAGCGCCAAAATAAGTTTCTCCCCACTGTTATCAAGTGAAGTTGAGACTTTTATGTTCCAAACTAAATCTGCAATTTCTTTTTTTGAAAGTTTGGCAATCTTAGATATTTTATATCCGCTTTTATTTAAGAGGCTGATATTCAATAAAAAAGAGAGCTCTGCATCCGTATATGTTCTAATCTGTGTATCGGTACGCTCAGGAATCAAAATTTCATATCGTTTTTCCCAGATACGCCAAGTATGCGCCTTGATTCCAGTTAGAATTTCAATATCTTTAATTTTATATTCAGCCATGTCGACAATCGTTCAATGCACTAACAAGGATTATTTCTTTTTGTTCAATTCGTAGATAAAAAAGCAGTTTTTTAATCTAACTTTGTTTTATGCAAATAAAAGAAGCAGTTTTCGTTATTTCAAATACTGAACTAAAAAATTGTCCAACGGATAAGAAGCCAGAGTTCGCTTTCATCGGGAGATCAAACGTGGGAAAGTCTTCATTAATAAATATGTTGACGGGTAAAAAGAATTTAGCAAAAACGTCCGGAACACCCGGAAAAACACAATTGATAAATCATTTTTTAATCGATGACAATTGGTATATCGTTGATTTACCGGGATATGGCTACGCCAAGGCCTCAAAATCCATGCGCTCAAAATGGGAGAAATTCATTTCTGATTATCTAACTAAAAGAGAAACATTGATGAATATTTTTGTGCTTTTGGATGCTCGATTAGAGCCTCAAAAAATTGATATTGAATTTATGAATTGGTGTGGAGAAAAAGGATTGCCCTTTTCTTTGGTCTTTACGAAAATTGACAAATTATCCAGTTCGGTTTTACAGAAAAATTTAGCAAAGTATAAAAAGGAAATGCTCAAATATTGGGAAGAAATGCCTCCCGTTTACACGAGTTCCAGTACTTCCGGACATGGAAAAGAACCTCTTTTGAATTATATTGAACTAATTTTGAAATAATTATTGGCCTTTATTCAAACCAAACTTGATTAAAAAAATTTTGGGGGCGATTTGAATGCATGAATTTATTTCCTCCATAGGTTTTTATCACAGCGAAGTAATTAATTCCAAATTGTATCTGAACCCAATTAATTCCCTCAGGATACGTATCTGAAAGTCCTTCATAGATTTCAGTTCCATCATCCAATATTTTTTTTCTGTAAGGAGAATTTAACGGACTGGCTATATAAATTGCAGCCACTTCCTCAAAAGTGAGATTGTTATCGATGGGTAAAATGTCAATTTGATATGTATTCCCCTGTCCAAGATCTCTATATTTTAGCGTGATACTTTTATCCTCGTTTAATTTCTCAAATGGTTTCCCGGGAAATTTTGCAACCAATCCAGAAGGCTCGTGAACATAGATGAATTCTTTTTGAGATTTCACGAAAGATTTGGCCTCGAAAGGGTATTCTGAAATAGTCCAAAGTACTGGTCTCAAACGGTAGCCCTTCGAACGAAGTAGTCGGATAAGTCCGTCTGATCCTGCCAAATGACCGGCACCAACAGCACAAAACAATGAAACTTTTTCTTTCATCAACGAGTCAAGTCGGGAAGCCATTTTATAATTACGCTTAACTATTAACTTGTCATAAACTGTCTTGTCAACAGATAAATTTGCTCGAATAAAGCGATCTAATGCATCCAAGTCACCTTTGGAATATAACTCGATTAATTTTTCCTGCGCGAAACTCATGAATGCTGAATTTATCATTTGTTTTTGACTGACAGGAAAATCAGAAGTTAATTCAATTTGATCTTTTATTGATTCAAGTGCAAAAAAGTCTTTTCCAGCGTTCAAACAATACTCTTCAAAATAGGCATCCAAAAATTGAGGCATTCCATTTTCGTCTCCATAAAAAGTAGTTGAAGCATCATTCGTGCCGGTGTATGGTCGACCGTTTTTATCATAAAGTGTATTTGGAATGCTTCTACGCGTATCTAAACTTTCGAATAATTCAAAAATATTGGTTTCTAAAGCAACTGTTTTCACATTATTTAATGCCAAATACACAGAATCTGAAAGAGAAAAAACACGTTTGTCATTTGAATGAATTGTTCCAAAAAGATATGATTTTGGGCATTTTCCATTAAATGAAATTTCCCATAAAAGTTCTTTATTGGCATCAATAATTTGAGCATTGGAAATAAATCCAACAAAATAAAAAACTAAAATGAGTGCCAATCTTTTCATTGAATTCAAAGGTACTTAATAAAAAAATAGAATGTCATTATTTTGAGTTTCTTAGCAAGAATTTACAAATTAAAAATTCTTTTGACGTTGTTTTCTCCAAACGAATAAGGCAGATAAGCTAACGAAGGAATTTCGTTTGTTAATATAATTGGGCTCTTACTTCCCAAGAAAATTTTCCCATGTGTTTCACTCAATCCCATTGCATATGCTGCGTTAATTGTCAACGCATTGAAAGCTTCTTCAGGTGTCATCTTCATTTTTATACATGCGAGCGACCAAACAGTAAACAAATTATAGTTCGGTGTTGAACCTGGGTTGAAATCACTTGCAAGCGCAACAGGTAATCCGGCAGTAATCATTCGTCGGGAATCGCCAAAAGGAATTCCAATGAAATGAGAACAACCAGGAAGTAAAACCGGCATACATTCCGAATTTTGAAGTGCCTCAATGTCTTCGGTTGCAATTTCTTCTAAGTGATCCACAGACAGTGCGCCAAGTTCAATTGCTTTTGCAACACCGCCCATTGCTGAAAATTGATTGACGTGTACTTTTGGTGTCAAACCATGTTTTATACCTGCTTGTAGCACCTCTTCCATTTCCTCAACAGAATAATAATTTCGTTCACAAAAAACATCGATGTATTCAGCTAGCCTTTCTTTTTCGATTTGAGGAAGCATTTCATGGATAATCAAATCCAAATAAGCTCTGTGATTTTCTTTGAACTCTGCTGGAAATGCGTGAGCACCCAAAAAAGTCGCTTTAATCGCAATTTTGTTATTTTCTTTCAGTCTTTTGATGACACGCAACATTTTTAATTCAGATTCCACACTCAATCCATAACCTGATTTTATTTCGATGGCCCCTGTCCCGCAGGCAATGATTTTCTCAATTCTTAGTTGGGCATTTTCAAACAATTCATCTTCTGACATATCAGCTAGTTTTCTTGCAGAATTGAGAATTCCACCTCCTTTCATGGCTATTTCTTCATAAGTCAATCCATGAATGCGATCAACAAATTCTTCTTCTCTCGTTTTAGCAAAAACGGTATGCGTATGTGAATCACAAAATGCAGGAAGTACAAAACATCCATCGGCATCTACAATTTCCAAATCCCTCCAGTCTGTAATTCCTTCCCAATCTTCCATAAGGCCATAGCCTACCACCTCACCGTCCTCAAGTGCTAAAAATGCATTTTCTAAAATCGACAGTTCTTGCATTTCTTTTCCTTTTCTGATTTTCGGTAGATTTTCACCCACTTGCACGAGACCTCTGATATTTTTCATGAGAATTTTTGCCATCGATTTTTATTTCAAAGATACTATTTTCAATTTCAGCACCCATTTGAAAAGTGGATGTTTCTTCGTAACTTAATGTAAAAATCAAACAATGACTAAGGACGAACTAGGAATTTGGGGAGAAGAATACGCTTGCATTTTCTTGAAAAGAAAGGGATTTGACATAGTAGAACGAAATTTTAGATTTAAAAAAAATGAAATAGACATTATTGGTTCGTATAACAATGAACTCGTTATCGTAGAGGTAAAAACCCGACAAACAGCCGAAATTGGAGAGCCTTGGCGTGCAGTAACTAAATCCAAGCAAAAACAAATAATAAAGGTGGCGGACCATTACGTTCAGACCAATCAAATTGATATGGATGTGCGTTTTGACATTGTATCAATTATTCACAACACTTACCGAACACAAGTGGAACACATCGAAGGAGCTTTTGATACGTTGACATAAAAAAAGGCCTTCCAAAGAAGACCTTTACATTTAAAAAGAGTTATTTAGTTTACTCCATGCATCATATTTGACAATTTTTTTGTCAAAAGTAACATCAAAGAACCTAGAGAAATCACAAAAATCGCAATCGATACAAAAATGGTTGCCGCACCCAATTTTTCAACATACATAGCGATATATCCACCCATAATGTTTGCCACAAATGAAGCAAGCATCCAAACACCCATTAACATTGAAGCTAATTTCAACGGAGCTAATTTTGTAACAACAGACAATCCAACCGGAGACAAACAAAGTTCACCAATGGTATGGAAAAAGTAAGTCATCACCAACCAAATCAACGCTGCTTTTTGTTGAACAACTTCTGCATCCCCTGAACCTGATGTTTTAACACTGTAAGTTGCAAAAAGCATGAATAGAAAACCAATCCCAAGTAAAATCATTCCCAAAGACATTTTCACAGGTGTAGTTAACTTAGCTCCAAATCGAGAACTCCAAAACCAAGCAAAAATTGGTCCTAGAGCAACAATAAATAACGGGTTAACTGATTGAAAAATTGCAGTAGGGATTTCCCAACCAAAGAAATTACGGTCAATATATTTATCGGTATAAAGTGTCATAGAGGAACCGGCTTGTTCGAAGCCCGCCCAAAAGAAAATAACGAAAAAGGTTAAAATAAAAATAACAGTAATTCGCTGTTTTTCTTCAAAAGATAATGGTTTCTTAGAGGTGTCATCCAATAGAGTTGTATCATTACTAGTAATCGATTCATTCTTGTTTTTCGCTCCGGGCTGAACTCCAATTTCCAATAAATATTTTGGCGACAACCAATTAAATAGAATTTGTCCAACTGCCATTCCAATTGCTGCGGCTAAAAAGCCGTATTTGTAACCATAACTCAATATTTGTCCGTCATTTCCTTTAACTGCAAATACATTGTCTGTTAAAACAGCAATAACCAAAGGAGCAAGAAAAGCACCCAAATTGATTCCCATGTAGAAAATCGAAAATGCAGAGTCTCTTCTATTATCTCCAGGTCGGTACAACTGTCCGACCATGGTAGAAATATTTGGTTTAAACATACCATTTCCAAGAATTAATAATGTTAATCCTATTCCCAAACCTAAATGAGTATTGACAGAGAAAAGAACTAATTGCCCAAGAAACATGGTGATTCCACCAATTGTTATGGATTTTCTTTGTCCAAGGTAATTATCAGCAATCCAGCCACCAATGATTGGCGTTAGATAGACAAAACCAGTGAAATAACCATATATTAATGACGCGGATTCTCCTTTGATTTCCAATCCATTTTCTATCCATAGTTTCGTCATATAAAGCATTAAAATTGCTCTCATTCCATAATAACTGAAACGCTCCCACATTTCAGTAAAGAATAATAGAAACAGTCCTTTCGGATGTCCAAAAATGGTTCCTTGCGCTTCTATTCTATCAATTAAATTTTCGCTATTTGCCATAAATATTTAAGTGTTTACCTGCCGAATTTAATAAAAAATGTTGACTACCAATAAATTTGTAAATCAAAAACTGAAATCTGTTTGATAATAACGCTTATTTTTATTTAATGATTCTTCCTTATTTCAACCTTCATTCACATTTTTCAGATACTCAGAATGTCACTATTTTTCAAGCAGATGATGAAGTTGAGGAGAATCAATGGCATTCAATTGGCATTCATCCGTGGAGTGCAAATGAGGAAATTGAGGAAATCAAATATCTGGGCAGGCTAAGTAATCAAAATTGCATTGCTATGGGTGAAATAGGTTTGGATAAGCTTAAAGTACCTGAAATGAACGTACAAATTGAAATTTTTCAAAAACAAATTGAATGGTCTGAAAAGTTTGAATTACCTGTAATTATTCATTGTGTTAAAGCATGGAACGAACTCAAAGTTTTGAAGCGAAATCTAAAACCATCACAACCTTGGATTTTTCATGGGTTTTCAAAAATTGGGATTTTAGATGAAATACTAAATGAGGGTTTTTACGTGAGCTTCGGAATGCGCATTTTAAAAGATTCAAAACTATTGGAATCTGCAACAAAAGTGCCGAATAATAAGTTTTTTCTTGAGACAGATGATGCAAAAGTTGATATTCATGAAATATATGGTGAATTCGCAAAAGCAAAAAAAATACCTTTGCAAACTTTGAAAGAAATACAATTCAATAATTTTAAACGCGTTTTTAAAAAATGGAAAAATGGTTAGAACGTACAGCGTTATTGTACAGTGAAGAAAAGATACAAAAACTTCAAAACGCCCAAGTACTTATAGTTGGTCTTGGTGGGATTGGATCTTTTGCGGCAGAATTTATTGCGAGAGCTGGAGTTGGTACAATGACAATAATCGACGGGGATGTTTTCGATCCAACAAATAAAAATCGTCAATTAACAGCTCTTGATTCAACAATAGGGAAAAATAAAGCAATAGTTCTCTCAGAACGACTCCTTGACATTAATCCAAATTTAAAATTGAATGTTATTCAAGAATTTGTTTTGCCGCAAAGAGTTTGGGAACTTCTAGCCGAATTCAAACCTGACTACGTGATGGATTGCATCGATTCTGTTACGCCAAAATTAGAGTGGATTATTGCTTGTAAACGCTTGAAAATAAAAATAATTACACACTTAGGTGCCGGAGGAAAAATTGATCCATCCAAAGTAAGAGTATCAAAACTCGAAAATACGCATAATTGCAAATTGGGCTCCCATATCAAAAAGCGTATGAAGCGCAAAGAGATATCATTCAGGGGAATAAAAGCAGTTTTTTCAGAGGAATTACAACGAAAGGAATCACTGAAAATGACAGATGGAACTAATTACAAAAAGTCTTTTTATGGAACTGTGAGCTACATGCCGGCGCTTTTTGGACTAATGGGAGCAGCAGAAGTCATTCGCTACTTGACTGAAGATTAATTTTTACTAATTTTAGCAGAAATCTAATGAAACGTAACATGAAAAAAATTACATTTTTTGCGTCCGCATTATTTGCTACCGGACTTTCATTCGGGCAAATATTTTCGGATAATTTTGACACTTTGGCTCCCAATACATATATTGGTCCAACATCTACCTATTGGTCCACTTGGAGTGGAACAGAAGGAGCAGCAGAGGATGCTAAAACTACTACAAATCAGGCTAATTCGGCGCCAAATTCAATTTATTTGGCATCTACAACCTCTGGTGGAGGTCCACAAGATTTAGTTTTGAAGTTTGGACAAATGTACAACAGCGGCATTTTTACACTCACCTCTGATTTCTATGTTAATGCTGGCTCTGGAGCTTACTTTAATTTACAAGGGACCCAAACACTTGGAACAACTTGGGCTTTAAATGTTAATATGAATGCAGGTTCTTTGTACATTGATGATGGCGTTACGTCAAATTTGGCAATCGGATCTTACCCTGAAGCAAACTGGTTCACCTTAAAAATAGAGGCAAATCTTACTTTAAAAGTTTGGAAAGCTTATGTAAATGGGAATCTAATCGGAACCTGGATTAACGGTGTCAATTCAGTTGCCTCTGCAGATTTTTACCCATTACAAGGGAACCAATTTTACATGGATAACGTGAGTTTTGACCACCAAACTTATACGCTTTCGAATTTAAACGGAATGATGGCAATGTTGAATATGGGTGGTGAGATTGCTGGTCAAACGGTAACTCCAAAACTCACTGTAGTTAACGCTGGACAAACAGCGATTAATTCGTTTGATGTTAATCTTTCATATAATGGAACAAATTATCCTCAAACAATAACTGGAGTGAATCTTGCTAGTACTGCAAACCAGACAATTACGTTAGCTCCTTTGAATTTGGCTGCAGGAAACTTACCTTGTATTGCAGTTATTTCAAATGTTAATGGAAATATTGACGATGTTTCAGCAGATGACACTCTAAACAGTTCAATTAATCCTGTTGTTCCTGCACCAGGCAAAATGGTTGTGAGTGAAGAAGGAACTGGAACGTGGTGTCAATGGTGTCCAAGAGGAGCTGTTTATATGGATCAATTCAATTCAAAATACAATCAGTTTTGGGCTGGAATAGCAGTACACAATAGTGACCCAATGACAGTAATAGATTATGATGCTGCATTTGGAAATTTAATTACGGGATATCCAACATCATTGGTTGATAGAGGAGCAGCTGTAGATCCTTCCGGAATGTCACCAGATTTCTTTGCAAGACTTCAGGTTCCTCCAGTTGCTACAATAGTAAACGGAGCTTCATGGGATTCAGTTACACGAGTTCTAAATGTTTCGGTTTCAGCAAATTTTGCTTTAGCAGCTAATAATAATTATAAATTAGCTTGTGTCTTAACAGAAGACGGAGTAACCGGAACTACATCTGCTTATAATCAATCCAATGCTTATGCTGGTGGTGGCAATGGTGTGATGGGTGGTTTTGAAACGAAACCAAATCCAGTTCCAGCTGCTCAAATGGTATATGATCACGTCGCAAGAGCAATTGCGCCTGGATTCGACGGATATGCGAACAGTTTTCCAACAACAGTTTCTCCAGGAGCTTCTCATACATTAAACTTTGAATTTACTTTGCCAGCTTCGTGGGATGAGAATTCAATTAATATTATTGGGATGATTATAGATCCACAAGGGAGAATTGACAATGCAGGTAAAGCTACTATTTCAGAGGCGGTAACAAATGGATTTGTATCCGGAAGTAATGCTGGAATTTATGAATTGACAAAAAACAACTTGGATGAATCGGTTAAAATTTATCCCAACCCAGCAACCGATGGAGCAACAATTGTTTTAGATTTATCAAAATCATCAACTGTTGAAATGAAATTAGTGGATGTATCTGGTCAAATACTAACTTCAAGGAATTATGGGATACTTAATGGCTCTTATAATGTTGGATTGAACACATCTACCTACAATGCAGGTGTTTATTTTGTTGAATTAACCATCAATGGAAGCAAAGTAATTAAGAGATTAATTATTGAATAATCACATTAATCATTACACTAGAAATGGGTTGTCTTTTCAGTCAACCCATTTTTTATTTGAAAAAGTTGTTAAAAATCACAACGAAATTCTTTTTCGTACGTTAAACATTTGTACGATTTGGTAAAATTTAAATCAATATTTGTATTGCTCACCGTGGTGATGCCTGCGATATTATTTTCGCAGTTGGTGACAAGTACAAATTCATCTCCCACCGGACTAGTTCAAAATGTATTGCTTGGGCCTGGAGTAACGGTTTCGAATATAATGTATAGTGGAAGTCCTTCCGCAATTGGTTCATTTACAGCATCAGGAACAAATTTGGGAATAAACCAAGGTATCGTTATGACAACGGGAACTGTTTTAAATAATGGAAATGGACCTCAAGGACCGAACAATACCGCAGGTTGTGGAGTTGACAACAATGTTGGAGGTTCTACTTTACTCTCAGGATTGGTAACGGGAGCTCAAACTTTTAATGCCGCGATTCTTGAATTTGATTTTATCCCCTATTCTGATACAGTTAGATTTAAATATGTTTTTGGTTCAGATGAATACCCTGAATTTGCGCCTCCAAATAACTCTAGTTACAATGACGTTTTTGGTTTTTTTATTTCCGGGCCAGGTATAACTGGAATGCAAAACATTGCAAAACTACCTACAAATGGAAGCATTGTGTCAATTAACAATGTAAATGCAATTACAAACTCTCAATTTTACAATTTCAATGGAGATGGAAATTCTCCGCCCTATAATTCTAATCCGTATTATATTCAATATGATGGGTTTACGGATGTTCTAACAGCTGTGTCAAGAGTACAGTGTGGTCAAACTTATCACTTAGTTTTAGCAGTTGCAGATGTCGGCGATGGGCAATGGGATTCCGGTATCTTTTTAGAAGCAAATAGTCTATCCTCTAAAACACCTTTAACTGTTTCACATTCAATTTCTCAGCAATTTTTTTCAAATCCGGATTGGATGGCAGAAGGGTGTGTATCAGCAACCGTTACACTTTCTCGTCAAAATAATTTAAATACTACTTTTACGGTACCGGTCCTTATTTCAGGTACTGCAACCGATGGAATAGATTTTACTGGTGTTCCTTCAAGTGTAACTTTTGCGGCAGGTCAAACGGACGTTAGTTTTACTATAGACGCTTTAATGGACGGGATTCCTGAAGGATTGGAAACATTAACGTTGACTTTTCCTTTAACCGATCCGTGCGGTAATATTACCCCCTTAATTGTTGATTTGTTTATTCAAGATGTCAATCCATTAACAGTAAACATAAATAATCCTTCGATTGCTTGTCCTGGAGATGATATTAATTTAACAGCAACTGTTTCTGGTGGAATATCACCCTACAGCTATGAATGGAGTAATGGTCAGACAACCAACACCATAACTGTATCACCAAGCGCGACAGGCAATTACTGGATTGAAGTTAATGATGCTTGTCTTGGAACCCCTGCGTTTGATACAGTACTCGTTTCAGTGCCTGTGTATCAACCATTGGATGTAACTGCGACATCAGATATTACTGAAATATGCCCATATCTTTCAACAACTTTGTACTCGAATGCAAGCGGTGGGTCAGGAATTTACACGTATCAATGGACTTCCGGAAATCAAGTTCTAAGCATTGCTGATTCAATAAATATTGAACCAACCGTTAGCACAACCTATTACGTGCAAATTAAAGACAATTGTGGATCCATTGTCTACGATACTGTAAATTACGTTATTACAAGTCCTCCGTTAATCGTAACAACCAGCCCTGTAATACAGATTTGTCCTGGAGATAGTGCTTATATTTCTGCATCAGCTATTGGCGGTTATGGTAACTATCACTTTGTTTGGTCTCATAATGGAGATACATCCCAAGGAGTTTGGGTGAAGCCAAATAATACGTTTTCTTATCAGGTTGTTGTTAGTGATGATTGTCAGACTTTTACTATTTATGGTTATGCAACGGTTCAAGTCGTAAAACCAGATGCAAATTTCATGGTTTCGAGTGAGAATTTAGTTGAGGGACTTCCTATTTCATTTCAAAATTTAACCACAAACGGATATGCTTACGAATGGTATTTTGGTGATGGGGGTTTTTCATCATTAGTTCACCCCACAAATGTTTACGATAGCGCTGGAACATACTACGTAACTTTAATCGCAACGGATGCAAAAGGCTGTGTGGACAGCATTACAAAACCAATTACCATTTTAGAAGAGTTTTACATTTATATTCCAAACACCTTTATCCCAGATGGAGATCGATTTAACAATTATTTCTCGGGGAGTTTTATTGGTGTAAAATGGATCAAAATGGAGATTTACAACCGATGGGGTGAATTAATCTACTACTCAGAAGATCAAAATTTCAAATGGGATGGAACTTTCAAAGGCAAGAGGGTGCCAGATGGAACCTACACATGGAAATTAACTTATAAACCAAATCGTACTGTTGAAGACCGAATGACAGGTCATGTCAACGTTTTGCACTAAAATTAATTAGTCGAAATAATCTCAAATAATTCATTCAAATTTGGAGAGATTATAACTTCGATTCTTCTATTTTTAGCTTTGTCGTTAACATCTACAGGAATAAACTCACTTCTACCCGCAGCCATAATTTGCGTTGGAGCCATTTTTGAGTTTGACAGAAGAATTTCAACTACTGAAGTTGCACGTAAAACAGAGAGCTCCCAGTTATTTTTAGGTGAAATCGAACTATTTAATTTATCTGTGTCTGTATGACCTTCTACTACAATTTCAAGGTCTTTTTCATTCTCCAAAACTTTTCCAAGTTCAACTAGTGCTTTTCTACCTTCTGGCTCTACAAACGTGCTTCCTGATTTGAATAGAAGCTTAGCTTCCAGGCTGACATATATTTTACCGTTCTTTTGAACTACTGTTAGTCCTTGGTTTTCAAATCCTCTAAGAGCATTCGCAACCTTTGCTTTCAATAATTGAACTACCGCATCCTTTTTTCGAATTGCATCTTCTAATTCATTTACACGTTTTTCTCTTTCT
>CANGLG010000011.1 GCA_947454395.1 Flavobacteriales bacterium | reverse complement strand
TGTAAAAGGACTACTTGAAAAATTAGGCTTACAATTCCGAATTCTGCGCTTGTGTGGAGGAGACATGGGTTTTGCGTCTGCAATGACTTATGACTTCGAGGTTTACTCGGCTGCACAAGAAAAATGGTTGGAAGTAAGTTCTGTTTCTCGTTTCGACACGTTTCAAGCAAACCGTTTGAAATTGCGCTTCAAAGACGAAGATAAAAAATCACAGTTGTGTCATACCTTAAATGGTTCAGCGCTTGCATTGCCGAGAATTGTTGCTGCATTATTGGAAAATCACCAAACTGCTGATGGAATTATCATTCCTGAGGCTTTGAGGGCTTATACAGGCTTTGATATGATTGACTGATTTATTAGTCTAATAAATAAGGAAATATGAAAAAAATTATACTTGCATCCACATTGACATTTTTAGTGAATGCGATTTCGGCTGCAACAATTTATGTAAATCAAAATGCTACCGGATTAAATAATGGTACAAGTTGGGCAGATGCATTTGTAGATCTTCAGGACGCTATTGGTATTTCAGTATTTGGTGATGAAATTTGGGTAGCCGCAGGAGTTTATAAACCTACAACCTTAACCTCTCGGTCAATTTCATTTTCAATAAAAAATGGAACTAAAGTTTATGGAGGTTTTAGTGGGGCAGAAATTTTATTGAGTGAACGAAATGTCTCATTAAATTCAACTGTTTTAAGTGGTGAAATTGGAACTGGTAATGCATACGACAATAGTTACAAAGTTGTCTATTTTAGTAGCGTTGGAAACCAAACAAGATTAGATGGATTTACAATAACAGCGGGATACAACAACTCTAGTTACGGAGGTGGTGCTGTTAGTGTTTCTTCAAGTCCAATAATAGCAAATTGTATTTTCCAAGGTAATTTTTCAAGTGAGGGTGGTGGTGCAATTAATCACTCTACTTCCGGTGTTTTGACATTAGAAAATTGCATTTTTAATGGAAATGTTGCGAATACTTATGGAGGTGGTGCATTAAGACTTTATGCAGGAACCGTTAATATATCAAATTGTTACTTTAAATCAAATCAGAGCAATACTTATGGAGGTGCTATTTTTGTATACAATACAATTGTAAACATTGATAATAGTGTATTTGCTGGAAATATATCAGAGACCTCTGGTAGCGCGATTAATGTATATGATGTAGGAACTTTAAATTTAAGCAATAGTTTAGTCGTTGGTAATTTTACGAATCAAGATGGTGTAATTACCAGTTCAACGGCATCTAATACAAGTCCTCATACAATAAAAAACTGTACCATTGCACATAATAAACAGGCCAATAGTGATGGATTTAGTTTAGCAAATGCAGTAGCTTTGAATAATGAAGCAATCATCACTAATTCTATTATCTATGGAAATAGTAGCCCTATTCAAGTGCTTGGTACAGGTCTAACATTTAATAATTCAATAACTCAAAGTGCAACGAATGGAGCAACAGGAACTTCTATCTATTATACAAATCCACAATTTATCCTTCCGGGAGATGTAAATAATGCTCCTTTTGACACAACAGGATTAAATTACCGGTTATCAATTTTATCTGAAGGAATAGATGTAGGATTAAATTCAAATGTTGTCGGAACACTTGATCTTGATGGGAATTCTAGAATCTACAATAATACAGTGGATTTAGGTGCATTCGAGTCCAGCAATTGCAATTCTCTATCCACTTTTTCAACAAATAGCCCATATACGATTTGTGGAGGCACTCCAATCAGTTTATCAGTGAATGATGGTGTTCAACATTTATGGTCAACAGGTGCAACTGGTAATTCAATTTCGGTTTCTACTTCCGGAACGTACTCTGTCATATTTAGTGATATAAACGGATGTAGGGGCAAACTTTCTGCAACTGTTAACACGCTTTCAAATCCCTCGCCAACCATAACTTTTGCTGCTGGAAATTTAAATGCTGGTTCATATGCTAGTTATCAATGGTATTTTAACGGTGCACCAATTAATGGTGCAACAAGCAGCTCACATGTGCCATTGGAAGGCTATGGCTTATATCAAGTTGATGTAACCAATGCCGGTGGTTGTGAAGGAAGTGGAACTTACTGTTTATCACCAGTAGAATTAAGTACTAACGGGCCAACTACATTTTGCAGCGGTGGCTCTGTTACACTTACGGTATCAAATGGCTCTAGCCAAGTATGGTCAACAGGATCGCTGAATCCTTCGATTACAGTCAATTCAAGTGGAACCTATTCAGTAACCGTGCTCAATTCAACTGCTGGCTGTTCTGTCAACTTAACCCAGATTGTTGTTGTTAATCCAAATCCTAACCCAACTGTTTCATATAACGGAAATGCTTTTTCAACTTCTAGCTTTAGTTCTTACCAATGGTATTTTAACGGTAATCCTATTTCAGGTGCTACTTCACAAACCTTTGACCCTAGCTCAACGGGCAATGGAGCATATCATGTAACCGTTGTAAATTCAAATGGCTGCGAAGGGACCTCAACAATATTTAACTTGACAAATATTGGGATAAATGAATTAGTAAATTCAAACTATCAAATTTACCCCAACCCAATTAAAAATGGTGATCATCTTACAATCAAACTTAAAAATTCGGTCGATGTCACATCAATTTTTTCAATTTATAATTCAACTGGAGAAAAAATACAGGAAAGTACTTTATGTGAATTTGAAAACAATATTCTTATTGATAAAATAACTCCGGGAATTTATTTAGGATTCATAAAAAACAATGACATAATCGTTTCTTTTTTCAAGATTACTATTGATTGAGTTAAATAATACTCTTGAAAAGAGATTCATCCGTACAATAAATAGATTTACTCAGGAACAAGTTAATTCCTTATCGTGAAACTTAATTAAAGAGTTTTATAATGGAATACTAATCCGAATTGTAGTCCCTTTGTCGATCTCCGATTTTAAAACAAATACTTTTCCTTTGTGATATTCTTCGATGATACGTTTTACCAAGGTCAAACCCAATCCCCACCCTCTTTTTTTGGTGGAATATCCCGGTTGAAAAATGGTTTTGAACTGTTTGGGAGTTAGTCCTTTTCCTGTATCGGTGATGTCGACATAAACTCGTTCAGGAACCCGCTGTATTTCAATTGAAAGTTGTCCCTTCCCTCCCATCGCATCCACCGCATTTTTACAAATATTCTCGACAACCCATTCCATAAGTGCCGGATTGTGCAGCATGACAATCGGTTCCTCTTCTTTGACCTTAAAATCAATGAAGATTTTATCAGAAAGCCGTGCTCGTAAATATTCCAGGTTATTGCCAATTGTAACAACTAAATCTGCTTCAACTAGTTTGGCTCCTGAACCTATTTTTGAGAAGCGATCGGTGATTTTTTCCAAGCGCTCCAAGTCTTTGTTCATTTCAGAAACAACCATATCATTGCCGCCGTTAGCTTCTAGGTGCGCAACCCACGCCATCATCGAGGAAAGTGGAGTTCCCAATTGATGAGCTGTTTCTTTAGCCATTCCCGCCCAAACTTGGTTTTGCTCTGCCTTACGGAACGTAGAAAACATCAAATAACCAATGATCACAATTAATCCTATTACTGAAAACTGAATGTAGGGAAACCATGTCAATTGTTTCAATTCTGGACTTTCTTTGTAATAAAGCAACTTAACTCCCGTTCCAAAATCAATTCGAATCGGAGCATTTTGCTGTTTAAATTCTTTCAGTGTTTTCGCTGCGTTTTTCTTCCAATCTTTTTCTTGTAAATTACTCACTTCAATTTTATTCGTTTTTTCGTCAACCAAAATAACTGGGATTAAACTTGAATTATCAATTAAATCGCGATTAAAAGAATTGATTAACGAATCACTGGCTTTTTCAAGTCGAATCAACTCGTTAGATTCTCCATAAACGAATTGCATTTTAATTCCACCAAAAACTTCAATTTCGTAGAATCTTCCGTCGGCAATCCACTCGGCGAACATACTAGCATTCTCGACTTCAGTCAATGTTGAATCCAAATTTTTTCCTTGGGCTAACTTTCCGTCTTCAGTCAAGATTGCAACAGGAATATTCTTGTTGCTCGAAATAATATTCAAGGCAAAATCAATGTCCTGATTCATGTTCAAATCGGACGGATTTAAAATGGTACGCTGTGCATCAACGACTATTTGAATTTTTTGCCGCTCCTTTTCACGCAATTCATCAAAGATTTGATTGGTCAACGTCACTAATTCCACTTTCTTACGAATGGCATCTGCCCATTGTTCTGCTTTTGCTTTTTCGCTTTCTGAAATTTTGTCAATCATTTGATTTGAAACAAAGAGTGACGCGATAATGATTGTCAAGGAGACCAAAATCAAAGCAATTTTCCAGCGCTGTTTCGACGAGTAAATATCCATTTTTACGAAAGTAGCAGTTTTTCAACCATTTCACAAACGAGATGATGATTAAACTTCGTAACTGAATTTCTAATCACATCATTTCTTAATTCTACTGTTTTTGAGCGAATTAAATCCATTTTTTCTGCTAAATCAGAACTCTTTTTTGTTTCAAAAAGTAAACCGTTCTTACCATGAACAATTAACTCTGTAGTTCCACCGACATTGCTTCCTAACACGGGTGTTCCGCAAGCCATGGATTCAATGGTAACCATCCCGAATGTTTCTGAATCTGAAGGAAGAATGGTCCAATCAAAAGCTGAAAAAGCAAGAGAAACATTGGATTGATACGGCAGAAAATGAACACGTTTTTCAAGATTATTAAGTTGCGTAAAGTTTTTTACCTCATCAAAATATGAATCATTTTCATTGGCAGTTTGGTCTCCAACAATGCAAAGATGAAAATCAAGAAAATTGCTTTTGAGCATAGCGTCAAGTGCCAAAAGTTGTCCTTTTTTTCGGTCAATTCTACCAACAATTCCAAAAATAAATGTGTTTTGAGGCAACCCCAAAGCAAATCGTGCGGCTACTTTTTCTGTTGGGGAAATTATTCCAAAATCCATTCCGGAGGGAATCACATTAATCTTATTCGTTGGGCAATTCGTATTCTGTAACACTTGGTTTTTCAAATATTCCAAAGGACAATTCCAACTAGAAAAAAATGAATAGCGCCAAGTTCTAAAATATTGTTTTTTTCTGGTTCCGAAATCCATTTCCATAAAAAAATGAACTTTAATTTTTCCACGCGATAAAAAAGAAACAGATGCTGCAATGCTTTGATCGAAAGTTGCCCGCACAATCAAATGCTGAATTTTGTTGGACTGGAGTTTTTGATACAATTGCCACGCTCGAACAAAATCATAGTGGTTTTTGTGACGTTTAATCACCATCAAAGAAATCTTTTTTTCGACTGCTGACTTTGCTAATGGGCTATTTTCTTGAGCATAAATTTGAACAAAATGTCCCCGTTCATTCATCCATTGCGCATTGTTCAATTGGTTCATTTCCAATCCGCCCCAACCCATTGTGCCACATAAATAAGCAATTCGCAACTGCATCCGATTTCAGTAAGTTGGTTCTAATTTATAGATTTCAAGTAACTTTGGGTATGTTTTCAAAAATATTATACAATCCGGTAGTTATTTTCTTTATAACTTTTTTCATCATGGCTTTGCCCTTATTTCTTTTTCCTATCAATTTATTTCCGGGAGAAGCGATACAAAAAATTGGAGCCACAGAACAAGCGATTCCAATTCCCCTGAGCCTTTCTTATTTCATCGGAATCGGTTATGAACCAATAGATTTAGAAGGAATCAAAGATTTTTATTTGTTACCACGAGGATACGCACTTGCATTGTGTTTGCTCATCGGATTCCCATCAATAATGGCATTTCGAGTTTATATAGCAAAAAAAAATATTGAACATAAAAAAAGGTCATCGAATAATGACCTCCTGAATTAAAAATTATCCTCTTTTAAAAACGATATTGCAATCTCAAAGTTAATACATTGTCTTTCAAATCTTTTTCGTATCCAGTAATTCCTTGAGCGATTTCGTTTTTAACCATGTTATAATATAGCATGACTTTGAAATTGTCATTGTAGTAATAATTATACCCTACTCCAAGCATGGTGTATTTCAATTCTGCTTTAGAAAAACTTGTGCCTACAGCAAATGAGTTTGAGTTTAATTGTGTGTTTGGGTCATACCATTCGTACTTTAAAGCCAATTCATGTTTTGTCTTGGCAATACGTTGAATGAAGTAGGCATAACCACCATTGAAATTTCTAATGTATATATCTGGTTTGCTTGGTAAAGACGATGGACTTTTAGTTTCATCAATCATTCCTGCTTGAGTTCCAGAAATATATTCACCTCTTAGAGTGGTTGTTCCCAAAATAGTTTTAATGCTAAATTGTGCATCAGCACCGTAATAAACGCGTGGTGCTTTTCCGCCTTTTAAACTTGAAGTATTTAATGTATCGCGCATTGTCCATGATAAATTCCCAGCAAGATTACTTCCAATCTGATCGAAAACTCTATTGTTTTGATAAATGTATCCTCCGTTATAATGAGAAACCCCTAATCCAAATTGAATTTTATCTTCTTTCAAAGATTTCTTGTAATGTGCTCTTCCAATAAAGTCTTTGTAAGAATCAAAATCAACTACACCTGCACTATTTAAACTAGTTGTTCCGGGCACCGCGATTCCAACACCATTATAAAAACCTGCATCCACTTTTAATCCAAATAGTTTTTTCCCTTTAACCGGTTGAAAGCTAAGCATAGCTCCTAAATCACGCTCATTTGGTAGAAGTGTTTGAGTGAATCGAGAACGTTCAGGTGTTTCTCTGTCTGCGGATGACTGCTGAATCTCAAATCCAAAAGGTCTGTTCATTACTCCTGCAGTAATTGAAAAAGATTTTGTCCATGGATCAGACACTTTACCAAAAAATTCAACAAGATTAACACCACGTTCAGTTGCATTTAATTGTAAAACAGTTTGAACTAGACCATTTGTATAAGTAAATTTCACACGACCGCGACGAATCATAAAGCGATTGTTTGAGTTTGGCATAAAATCGCCACCATCAAATGTCTTTGCTCCTTTAGTTTCCGTCCATTGATATTGAGCCTGAACCCAACCTGTGACTTTAAGGTTTTTCAAAACATTTAACTCTTTTGAAAGACTATTGATTTGATTTTGAACACTATCAGGTTTAGTAACCTGTGCTTTCAAAGAGTAAGACGCCAATACTAAACTTAAAATAAGTAACCTTTGTTTTTTCATTTGCTCTAAATTTTGGCAGCAAATGTATTGACTTAACATATTCTTAATATGCTGTTAATCATATGGTAACCTTTTAATATTTTTGATAACATTTCCTTAACATTGAAAGCGAATTGAATAAAATTATTATACCCATCAGAATCTAAAATTCAATGTGAAACCACTTTTCAATGTATGCAATGTTATCTTTACGTTAACAAACATCGCCAACTTCAGAAAAATGACACAACCCACTTAAATTTGCTCAAAAAACAAAAGTTATGTCAGGAATTTTAAGTTACTTTTTACCAAAGGATAAAGTGTTTTATTCTTTATTTGAAGAGGCAAGTGATAATTTACAAGAAATTGCTAAAAAATTAGTTCAGGTTGTTCATGAACCCGATTTCAACAAAAGAGCATCGTTGATCACAGAAATGGAAGCCATTGAGCATAAAAATGATGAAATCACACACAAAATATTTATTGAGCTTGGTAAAAATTTCATTACGCCATTTGATAGAGAAGATATCCACAGTTTGGCTTCTGCATTGGATGACATCGCAGATTACATATATGCAGCGGCTAAGAAAATTAATTTCTATAAAATTGATCCGATCTCTGATCAAGGAATCCAAAAAACTGCAGAGGCCATTAATGATGCAGTGAAAGCTGTTAAATCAGCAGTAACTGAATTGAGAAATTTAAAAAACACTCAGAAAATCATAGAATGTGTTATTAAAATTAATAGCATAGAAAATAATGCAGACGATATATTCGATATGAGCATTGAGCGTTTATTTGAATCTGATGTTGATGCGAAAGAATTAATCAAGCGTCGAGAGATTTATCAAGTTATGGAAACTGCAACAGACAAATGTGAAGATGCAGGGAATGTAATCGAATCAATCGTAGTTAAGTACGCATAATCTCTTAATTAACTAAAATTCTATACTATGTTTACGTTACTAATAGTCGTAATCGTTATCGCGTTGCTTTTTGATTTGGTCAATGGTTTTCATGACGCTGCCAATTCAATTGCAACTGTGGTCTCTACAAAAGTACTGACTCCATTTCAGGCCGTAGTTTGGGCAGCGATGTTTAATATTATTGCTTTTTGGGTTTTTGATATGAGCGTTGGTAATACAGTGGCGAAAACGGTCGATAATAACTACATTGACCTTTGGGTAATTTTGGCTGGTTTGTTGGCAGCAACTTTTTGGAATCTTTTGACCTGGAGGTTGGGTATTCCCTCTTCTTCTTCTCATACATTAATTGGTGGGTTTGCCGGTGCAGCTGTAGCTCATGCAGGCTTTGGAGTGATTGAATCTGGAGAGATAATTAAAGTGGTTTTATTCATTTTTCTCGCACCAATTATTGGTGGTTTTATTGCATTTCTAATTGCATTGGTGACAATCAGTCGTAGTTTTTGGAAAAAGATGTTGATGATATTATTGCTTTCTTCAGCTACGATTTATGTTATGCAATACATGATCGACTACATTGACATGAAACCACAGATGATGTATATCGTGATAGGAATGATAGCCGTTTTTGTATTAGTATACATTTGGTTTGAACTGCGTCATGGAAAAAAACCATCCGCTATGAAAGAAGCCAATATGCACAAACGACTTCAATTATTATCATCTGCTGCGTTTTCTTTAGGTCATGGAGGAGCTGATTCGCAAAAAGTGATGGGTATCATTTGTGCTGCGTTATTAGTTTATGGTAATTTAGGTCGTCAGGGAAAACTAGACGAGAAAGTGCCAGAAACTCTAAAGATTACAGAATTAATGCAAATCGAATATAACAATGCAGAGGGTAAGTTGGAGAAGTTTAAACCTGAGGTTGCTGAAATTGATTCCGTTGTTTACTTCGTAAATCACAAAGCAATTTTGAATGCCTCAAATGGTCTAGAAGTATATGATAAAGATGAAAAATTAAATCCTTCCTTTAAACTAGAAAAGGCACCAAGTTTTGGTTATATTGATTCAAATTTGACTAAAATTGAAGTTTACACGTTTGGTGACGCTTTGTGTGATGCCAAAACGAATGATACAATATTCAATGATAAAGTTTTAAATCCTAACTATAAATATGCAGGTATTTTCAGTTCTTATGTAGACAAAGAAACTGGTAAATTACTGAAAGATTATAAGATAAAAACAAAGGTTCATTCCGAAACAATGCCTTTTTGGATTGCTTTTGGTTGTTACCTAATGATTGGTCTTGGCACATTGATGGGAGGATGGAAAATCGTTAAGACTATGGGAACTAAGATTACCAAAGTTACTCCATTGGAAGGTGTTTGTGCTGAAACAGCAGGTGCTTTGACTTTGTTTACTGTTTCTCAGTTTGGAATTCCGGTTTCTACAACACACACTATTACTGGTTCAATTATAGGAGTTGGTGCAACCAAGCGCTTAAGTGCAGTGCGCTGGGGAGTTACTCTTAATCTTCTTTGGGCTTGGATACTAACAATTCCAGTAAGTGGGTTACTCGCAGCAATTATTTATTACATTATCCTTTGGTTGAAGTAATTATGTTAATTTAACATGTTTTCTATTTTATTTTTTTATTATACATTTGTAAAAACTAAAAGAAATTATTTATGAAAAAATTATTACTTTCTATTTCTGTGTTAGTTACGGCATATATGTCTAACGCACAGATTATCGTTAGGGGAATTTCTCCACAAACGATAGCTACGAATTATCAATTTGACTGGGCTGATCCATCGAATGCGAGTGGTTGGTCTACCCCGGATTGGAACGTTCCAGGAAATTATGTTCAGGATACGCTAATGTTAGTTGAAGATGGAACTCCTGGCACAAACGCTCAAGGTCATCCAATTTCTCAAGAAGGTTGTAGCCCTCTAACAAATGATTTGACAGGAAAAATTGCAGTTATTTACCGTAACACTTGTAATTTCAGTGCGAAAGCTTTGAATGCGCAAAATGCAGGTGCTGTAGGTGTAATTATTATTAACCGTGATCCTGAAACAATAGGGATGGCAGCAGGTACTAATGGTGCAAGCGTAACAATTCCAGTTGTTATGTTGTCAAGTATTGATGGCGCTGCTTTAGTAGCTGAAATGGCTAACGGTGCAGTAGAGGTGTTCATGGGTAACAAACAAAATTTATTTGCAAATGATGGTGGATCTAACGCTTCAGATGCTTTGATTTCTCGTTATGGATCAATTCCATTGACAATGGCAAATAATGGTTACTCATTTGCAGTTGGTCTTCAAATGTACAATTTTGGTTCTGCTGATAACAACTTTACTATTACTGCTGAGGTTAAAGATCCTTCAGGAACAAGCGTTTATAACAATGTTATTACATCTGCTCCTATAGTTTCAGGAGATACACTTGCTGCTTTTGCAGGAAACACTTACTCTTTCCCTGACTTTACGATGGCAAATGCAGTGGTTGGTGAATATACATTAACATATAATATTGCCATTGATGGTGCAACTGATGAATCGGATTACGATAACGTATTTACATCCACTTTCAATGTAACTAATGATGTATTATCATTGGCAAGACAAGACGCAACAACAGGAAAAGTTTTAGTTAATTCATTCCCAAGCAACGCTACAACTAGCTACCAAGCATGTATGACATTACAAGATTCATATCCAACAGCAAATACAGCTGTTGAAGGTTTGTATTTCGCAGTATCGTCAAGTAATGACACAATTGAAAATGAAGCAGTAACAGCTGAAATTTTTGAGTGGAATGACACATGGACTGATGTTACAGGTGGTTGGTCAACTGTAACTTTTGATGCGTTGAATCAAGTTGGTTCAATTGATTATGTATGTTCTTCAAACGCAGACAATGGTCTTGTAGTTTATGCTCCATTTACTGCTCCTGTATTATTAAACGATACTCAAAGATATTTAGTTTGTTTAACTACATTTAATCCAACACTTATCTCTTTTGGTTTTGATAATGGAATTACTTATGATGCAAACTATAGCATCTATGCTCAACCAATTTCTCCTGTAAACATTGATGCTACAACTTGGTATTCAGGATGGAGTGGTACAAGTGCATATTCATTAGGATTGAAATTGATTAACAATGCTGGTGTTGCTGATTTGAATTCAGTTGATGGTGTTGCTTATCCTAACCCTGCAAATGATAAAGTAACTGTTTCTGTTGATGCAGAAGGTTTAGCTAAACTTACAGTTTCTGATATCTCGGGTAAAATCGCTTTCTCAAATGCTTTGAACCTAGTAAATGGTAAAGCGGATGTGAATATCTCAACTTTGGATGCAGGAATCTATGTATTTAACGTAGTTCTTGAGAATGGAAAAACTTCTCAATTCAATGTAGTTAAGAAATAATTCTTTTTAGAATAAAGTAAAGGGTCAGCGAAAGCTGACCCTTTTTTATTTGTATTATTTGTCTAGTCCTGAAATGGCGATAGGTGAAACTATTGTTGAAATACATTTATACAGAATGAATTAAAAATATTGTTGAATACAATAAATAAGGCATGTATAAGAATCCGAAATAGGACTATTATCTCTTGGTAATAGATGAAGAACTTTTAATTCAACTTATTGCCAAATTAATTATAGAAGTCCTTTTTAGTCGGTATCTGTTTAAAGACAACTCAAAGGTAAATGATTATAACTCTGATTCTACGATTTCTAGTTCTTTGAAAAAATCTTCTCCGAAAGCCCTAATTAAAGGTTCTCTTAAAAATCTAAACACAGAAACATTGAGTTTTTCTCCACAGGAACAAGCTGAAGAGCAGATTTTCCAACTGTCATAATTAAGAGCAGTATACGCTCCAAATTTTTTAACTCGAATCGGGTAAAGATGACAAGAAATCGGTTTATTAAAATCAATTTTCTTTTCGAGATAGGCTTTTTCAATGGCACATTTCACAATTCCATTATTATCTCTGAAAACAAAAGCACAATCTTTACCTTCAATCAACGAAGTAACGTGTTCGTTATCTTCATCTATATAAGAAACTCCATTTTTTGAAATAACTTCAATTCCTTTTTCAGTCATGAAGGGAATAATTTCATTGATGTTTGCATTTAGTTGTTCAACTTCATTTGCGTTTAAAGGCGCACCTGCATCACCTTCAACACAACATGCTCCTTTACATGCGTTTAAATCACAAACGAATTTGCGTGAAAAAATCTCCGTAGAAACAATTTTATCCTCAATTTCAATTAACATGTAGCAAAGTTAAGTTAAATAAACCTGAAATTATTTTGAGAAATCAAATATTCGCTTTACTTTTGTCCAAGAAATTTAATAAAGTAGATGAGAGGGGACGAAAGTCCCCTCTTTTATTGAAATCATGATTAGTAAGGAAACAATTAAAAATCTGGCCGAAGAAAGAATCTCAGAATTGAATAACGGTTTGTATATCGTTGAACTTTCTGTATCTTCTGCCAATGTTATTCATTTAGAATTGGATAAACTCAAAGGTGGAGTAACAGTGGATGACTGTGTTTCAGTTTCTAGAAACGTTGAGCATAATCTTGATAGGGAGCAAGAAGATTTTGAATTGCACGTTTCGTCTGCCGGATTAGATAAACCTCTGAGACACATCAATCAATATATCAAGAATATCGGCAGAAATATTCAGGTTGTTCTTAAGAGTGGGGAGAAAATTGAGGGAGAAATACTGAAAGTGATGGATGAAAAATTGATTCTGGAAAGTAAATCAATGAAAAAATTAGATGTAAAAAAAAGAAAAGAACTGGTAACAGAATATCATGAGTTACCATTTAATGAATTTAAAGAAGCAAAAATCGTCGTATCTTTTAAATGATAAATATGAATAGTGTAGAATTAGTTGACTCGTTTTTGGAGTTTAAGGAGTTAAAAAATATTGATAAACAAACAATGCAACATGTATTGGAAGATGTTTTCCGTGCCATGTTGAAAAAGAAATTCAATACAGATGAACACATTGATATCATTGTAAATATTGATAAAGGAGATGTCCAAATTTTCTTGAATAAAGAAATTGTTGGTGATGGCGAGGTTGAAGATCCAAATACTGAGATTGCTTATTCTGACGCTGTGAAAATTGAGCCAGACTTTGAAATCGGTGAAGAGGTTACCGAGGAATTTAAGTTTGCCGATTTCGGTAGAAGAAATATTCTTTCACTTAGACAAAATTTAATTTCTAGAATTCTAGAATTAGAAAAGGATCATTTATACAAAAAATACAAGGAAAGAATTGGAGAAATCGTTACTGGCGAGGTTTATCAAGTTTGGAAGAAAGAAATTCTTGTTATGGATGATGACAACAATGAATTAATTCTTCCTAAAACAGAACAGATTCCAGCAGATTTCTTCAAAAAAGGAGAATCAGTTCGAGCTGTGGTATCTAAGGTTGATATGCGAAATAGTACTCCAGTAATTATTTTGTCTCGTACTGCTCCAGAATTCCTTGAAAGATTGTTTGAGCTTGAGGTTCCTGAGGTATTTGATGGATTAATTACAATCAAGAAAATCGTAAGAGAGCCAGGAGAAAGAGCAAAAGTTGCGGTAGAATCTTATGATGATCGCATTGATCCTGTTGGTGCTTGTGTAGGAATGAAAGGTTCAAGAATTCATGGGATTGTTCGAGAATTAAGAAATGAAAACATTGATGTTATCAATTACACAACAAATAATCAGTTGTTAATTCAACGTGCCTTATCGCCTGCTAAAGTTTCATCAATGGAGATTTTGGAAGAAGAAAAAAGAGTGAAAGTGTTCCTAAAACCGGATCAAGTTTCATTGGCTATCGGTAAAGGAGGAAACAATATTAAACTGGCTGGTAAACTTTGCGGTTACGAAATTGATGTTTATAGAGATGGCGAAGTAGATATAGAAGACGTTGATTTAGAAGAATTTGCAGATGAAATCGATAGCTGGATTATTGATGAATTAAAAGCTATCGGATGCGACACAGCAAAATCTGTTTTGGAAATTAGTGTTGACGATTTAGTTCAAAGAACGGATCTTGAAAAAGAAACAATAGAAGAAGTATTCAGAATTCTGAAAGCAGAATTTGAATAATAAAATAATCCTAAAAAAAGAAAAGGATAGATATGGCGGGAAAACCAATTCGATTAGGTAAAGCTGCAGGAGAACTAAATGTTGGATTACCAACGTTAATTGAATTCCTTGAATCAAAAGGAATCAAAATAGATTCAAATCCAAACACAAGATTGGAACAGGAGCATTATGATCTACTGTGCCAGGAATTTGCCGCAGACCAGAACTTAAAGGAGCAATCCAAATCTGCTGCTAGAAGAGAACGCAGAGAAAGTGTTTCATTAAAGGACAAACCTGCAGATGAGCAAGCGATAGAGATAGAGGAAGATGAAGAAGATGATTCTATTAATCTGGAGGAAATAAAAAGGCAAGTACTGACTCAAACAAACGTTCCTAAACAAGTTGAGCCGGAACCAATTATTGAGCCCGTTTCTGAAAAACCGGAACCTACAGAGTCAGTTGAGGATGAAAAAGAAGTTAAAGTTCAGATCGTTGGTAAAATTGATTTAGATGCATTAAATCAAAAAACGCGTCCTGAAAAAAGAAAGCCTGAACCAATTAAAGTAGAACCTAAGGTTGAAGAAGTTGTTCCAGAACCTATTGTTCCTGAGAAAACAGCGGAACCTGAAATTGAAACAATTCGTTTCGAAAGACAAGTATTAACTGGACCTACGGTTCTTGGAAAAATTGAACTTCCTGTTGAAAAGCCGAAAACAAGTTCTTCTCCAAATACTGATGATGCAAATTCTAAGAAAAAGAGAAAGCGAATAAAAAAAGTGGATGTAAATCCAAATGCTAATACGAATTCAAATAAACCTGCTCCCGGAAAATTTGTTCCCGGGCAGAAATTCGAGAAGAAGGAAATTTCTGAACAAGACATTCAAAAAGAAATAAAAGAAACACTTGCGCGCCTTTCGAATCAGGGTGGTAAATCCAAAGCTTCAAAAAATCGACGTTTAAAACGAGATATTGTCGCTCAGAGAAGGCAAGAAGAAATGGAACAAGCCGAACTTGAAGAAAAAATCTTAAAGTTAACTGAGTTTGTTACAGTTTCTGAATTGGCATCCATGATGAATGTTCAGCCTACACAGGTTATCTCAGTTTGTATGTCCTTAGGGATTTTCGCTTCAATCAATCAACGATTGGATGCAGAAACCATACATATTGTGGCAGATGAATTTGGTTATGAAACAGAATTTGTAAGTGCTGAAGTTCAGGAAGCGATCCAAGTTGTTGAAGATAAAGAAGAAGATTTAGTTGACCGTCCACCAATCATCACTGTAATGGGACACGTCGATCATGGTAAAACATCGTTGCTTGATAAAATTAGAAATGCTAATGTGACGGAAGGTGAGGCCGGAGGAATTACACAGCATATCGGTGCTTACTCTGTTACATTGAAGGATGGAAGGAAAATGACATTCCTTGATACTCCGGGTCACGAGGCATTTACAGCCATGCGTGCTCGTGGTGCTCAAGTAACGGACGTTGCAATTATCATAGTTGCAGCTGATGATGATGTGATGCCACAAACAAAAGAGGCAATTTCACATGCTCAAGCCGCCAATGTTCCCATGATTTTTGCCATTAATAAGGTTGATAAGCCTGGGGCAAACCCAGATAAAATACGCGAGCAACTTTCTGCTATGAATATCCTTGTCGAAGACTGGGGAGGAAAATACCAATGTCAGGAGATATCTGCAAAACAGAATTTAAATATTGATTTATTACTTGACAAAGTTTTGCTTGAGGCTGAAATGCTAAATTTAAAAGCAAACCCAAATAAAAATGCAATTGGTACTGTTATCGAATCCTCCTTAGATAAAGGAAAAGGTTATGTGACAAATATGCTTGTAGAAGCAGGAACAATGCATGTGGGTGATGTAATTTTGGTAGGGCGTTACTATGGCCGTGTAAGAGCAATGCACGATGAACACGGTAAAAACTTAAAAGAGGCTGGTCCATCGCAGCCAGTATCAGTATTAGGTATCAGTGGTGCACCAAGTGCGGGTGACAAATTCCATATTTTAGATGACGAAAAAGAAGCAAAATCAATTGCTCAGAAAAGAGAACAACTTTATCGTGAACAAGGACTTCGTACAACTAAACATATTACGTTGGATGAAATCGGACGTCGATTAGCAATTGGTGACTTCAAAGAATTGAATATCATTGTTAAAGGTGACGTGGATGGTTCGATTGAAGCATTGTCAGATGCATTATTGAACTTGAGTACTCAAGAAATTCAAATTAACATCATTCACAAAGGTGTAGGAGCAATTTCTGAAGCGGATGTCAATTTGGCCTCAGCTTCTGATGCCATCATAATTGGTTTCCAAGTAAGACCATCGTTGAGTGCACGTAAATTAGCTGAGAATGAACAAATTGATATTCGTTTATATTCTGTAATCTACAAAGCAATCGAAGAGATTAAAGCGGCAATGGAAGGAATGTTATCTCCTGATATCGAAGAAAAAATCCTTGGTTCTGCTGAAATTCGCGAAACATTTGATATCACAAAAGTGGGGACAATTGCAGGATGCTACGTATTGGATGGCATTATCAAACGTACTTCTAAAATACGTGTAATTCGTGACGGAATAGTTGTACATACGGGAGTTCTCGGTTCGTTGAAACGATTCAAGGATGATGTGAAGGAGGTGAAAAACAACTACGAATGTGGATTGAACATTGATAAATTTAATGACATTCAAATTGGAGACATAGTTGAAGCATTTGAAGAAGTTGAAGTGGCAAGAAAATTATAAACCGTTAAATTCTGTTTATTATAGAACTTATCGGTTTATTTTGACTAATTTTGATTATTAATCTCAATAATACTCTGTATGTTACTTTTTAGCGGACTTATTTTAGCAGGAATTGGCCCAACTGAAATTATTTTAGTACTTGTAATTGTACTTTTGTTTTTTGGCGGAAAAAAAATACCTGAATTGATGAAAGGGTTAGGTCAGGGAATGAAAGAATTTAAAGACGCTTCTAAAGGAGACGAAAAAAATACTACAACCGACATTAAGCCGGAAGATAAATAGTAATCCATGTTTCGTTCGATAAGTGAAATCAAGGAAGCGTTGCTTTCAGGTAAATCTGTTTTGGAAATTGCCCAAAATTACCTTGAACTTATTGAAAAAAACAAATCATTAAATGCTTTCCTCGAAGTTTTTAGTGAAACTGTAATAGTTGAAGCAAAAAAAGTTGACGATAAAATTGCCAACGGAACTGCAGGAAAATTAGCAGGTGTCGTTGTTGGAATAAAGGACAATATCTGCTACAAAAATCACAAAGTTTCAGCCTCTTCAAAAATCCTAGAAGGATTTGAATCAATTTATACAGCAACTGCTTTACAACGTTTGTTAGATGAGGATGCCCTTGTCATTGGCAGACTTAATTGCGATGAGTTTGCAATGGGAAGTTCAAATGAAAATTCAGCCTTTGGGCCAGTTGAAAATAACCTGAAAGAAAATTATGTCCCTGGTGGTTCATCTGGAGGTTCAGCAGTCGCAGTTTCAGCAGGGTTGTGTACGGTTTCGCTCGGAAGCGATACAGGTGGTTCCGTTAGACAGCCAGCTTCATGGACTAACACCTACGGATTAAAACCAACTTATGGGCGAATCAGTCGTTATGGTTTAATTGCTTACGCCTCCTCATTTGATCAAATCGGGACATTCACTAACAATTTAGAAGACGCGAAACTTCTATTGGAAATAATGGGAGGAAAGGATGAGATGGATTCTACTTCATCATCAATTCCAATGTCTTCAGAACTTAATACAAACGATAAAAAGCGAATTGGAATTATAAAAGAGTGCATTGATCACCCTGGTTTGGATTCTGAAATCAAAGAAAATCTAAAAACTAAAATAGAAGTTTTAAAAGCTGCAGGTCATCAAATCATTGAATTATCGTTTCCATATCTTGATTATATTGTGCCAGCTTATTATGTTTTGACAACAGCAGAAGCGTCGTCCAATTTATCTCGTTTTGACGGAGTTCATTATGGATATAGAAGCCCACAAGCTGTTGGTGTTGACCAAACATATGTCAAATCAAGGACAGAAGGATTTGGCCCAGAAGTTAAGAGGCGTATAATGACAGGGACTTTTGTGCTGTCACATGGATATTACGACGCTTATTATACAAAGGCTCAAAAAGTCAGAAGAGTTTTGAAAAATAAAACGGATGAAATGTTTGAACAAGTGGATTTCTTGTTGATGCCTACAACTCCAACTACCGCTTTTGAAATGAATTCAGTAAAAGATACAATCCAAATGTATTTACAAGATATTTTTACTGTGCATGCAAACTTGACGGGAAATCCAGCTATCAGTCTTCCTCTTGGTCAACATTCTAATGGTTTGCCCTATGGAATTCAGATAATGACTGATCGCTTCAAAGAAAATGAACTTTTCGCTTATGCAAATCTTGTTGAGAAGATATAATTTTAAGCACATCTTTTTTGTTTTAGGATGTTGTTTCATCAACGCCTCCTTTGCACAAAAACCTGCACATCTGGTTAGACCTTCAGATACTTTGAATTCAGATGCTTTTTTCAATACTGTTCAGCAAAGCCTACAATTTTTTTATTCGGATTATGCCAACGACACAAAGTATGATTCAATAATAAATACACTTCAATACGAACCTGGAGAAATTCCAAATTTTACGGATGAGCAAATTTGTGAGCGTTTGCAAAAAATGAATGAAATGACACCATTTCATTTGGATTGCAATGCAGCAACCATTTCAACAATACGTTTCTTTGCACGAGAAAGAAGAAGTTTTATTCGTATTGCGATGGGTAGATCCGCTTTGTATTTTGACATGTATAAAGAAAAAATGGCAGAGTATGGAATTCCAATCGAGTTACGTTTTCTATCTGTGATTGAAAGTGGATTAAGACCTCAAATAAAATCGAGAGCGGGTGCTTTGGGACTTTGGCAATTCATGTATAAAACAGGACTTTATTTTGATTTGGATGAAAATTCATATATAGATGAACGAATGGACCCAGAAAAATCAACTGATGCTGCATGTCGCTACTTGAAACAGTTGTACGGAATTTATGGAGATTGGAATCTTGCGTTGGCGGCTTATAATGCTGGCCCAGGAAATGTTAATAAGGCGATAAAAAAATCAGGTAATAAAACAACTTATTGGGAAGTTAGACCGTTTCTTCCTTCTGAAACCCAAGGGTATGTTCCAAATTTTATTGCTGCTGCATATATGATGACTTACCATGCGGAGCATAATATTATTCCGATGGAAGCCAAAATCCATAATGCTCAATTGGATACAATGTGTTTGAAAGAAGGAGTACATATGTCAACGATTGCTCGTCTTACGGATTGGGATGTCGAAGATATTAAATTGTTGAATCCTGTCTATAAAACGACTTTTATTCCAAAAACCAAGCCTGCTCGATGTATTACCGGACCGCTTGATAAAATCAGTTTACTCGTAAGTGTTGAAGATACAATTTATACTTTGGAAAAATCGATTTATTCACCGGTAAAACCAACTATCATTGAAGTTCCGGTTGCAACTATTATTTCGGATACAAGTGTTTCAGTACAAGAAGATTCATCAATGATTGTCGATTCTTTGCCTCATCAGGAAAATGTACAGTACCATAAAGTGAAGCCGGGAGATAATCTTAAAAATATCGCATTAAAATTTAATGTTTCCATAGATCAGATTATGGAGTGGAATGCCTTGCGAACGGCAAATATTTATGTTGGTCAAAGGTTGAAAATATATACAAGCCAAGCTCCGAAAATCCCTCAAAACAATGTGCCTAAACCACAGGCTAAGAAATACTATATTGTTAGGAGCGGTGATACGTTTACCCGAGTGGCTCAAAAATACAATTTAACTCAGGCTCAATTACAAAAGCTAAATCCAGGAGTTCGAATCAATAGAATTAGTGTAGGGCAGAGGCTAAGGGTAAAGTAAGCTTTCGATTTATTATGGAACCTCTGTCAGCTGTCATTATCACTTTTAACGAGGAAAGAAACATTGGAAGATGTTTGGATTCTTTAATGGACGTAGCAGACGAAATTTTAGTTGTCGATTCTTTCTCATCGGATAGAACGATTGAAATTTGTAATTCAAGAGGCGTTAGAGTAATACAAAATCCATTTGAAGGTCACATTCAGCAGAAGAATTTTGCAATGCAACAAGCCAGAAATGACTTGATTCTTTCATTGGATGCCGACGAAGCGTTAACCGATTTACTCAAGGAATCCATTTTACGAATAAAAAATAATCCAACTGAAAAAGGTTATCGTTTTAATCGACTGACGAATTATTGCGGAAAATGGGTGCGTCATTGTGGTTGGTATCCGGATTCTAAAGTTAGACTCGTTAATCGCAATTTTGCGAAATGGGGGGGAGTGAATCCGCATGATAAATTGGAATTGAATAATGGATTAAATGTTGGATTTTTAAAGGGTGATTTGTTGCATTATTCCTATTATACAAAAGAGGATCATCTCAAACAAATCGAATACTTTGGACGAATAGCAGCAGATGAGTTAATAAATAAAGGCTATCGAATTTCTTTTATTCTGTTTTATCTGAAAGTAATTGCACAATTTTTCAAGAGTTATTTTTTCAAATTGGGTTGTTTGGATGGAATAACTGGACTTAAAATTTCTTATCGAAGTGCATTTGCCACCTATCGTAAATACAAAATAGTAAGACAAGCAAAATGAAACCTGAACGAATTATTATTTCACGAACGGATAGTATTGGAGATGTTATTTTGACACTTCCAATTTGTGGTTGGTTGAAGGAGAAGTTTCCTTTAACTAAACTCATTTTTTTAGGGAAAAATTATACACGGGAAATCGTTGCTTGTTATAATGTTATCGACGAATTCATCAGTTTGGAAGAGTTATCTGCTTTACCATTATTGGAACGTATCAATCACATGAAAGCAGACGTAATTCTTCATGTTTTTCCGAATAAAGAAATGGCTTCTTTAGCTAAAAAAGCAAGAATTCCTATGAGAATAGGAACTTCTCATCGTGTTTTTCACCTATTAACATGTTCGCATCGTCTAAATTTCAGTAGAAAAAAATCTGATCTACATGAGTCTCAATTGAATTTTGAACTTTTAAAACCGTTGGGTTTAACTAATATTCCTCCCATTCAGGAAATAAATAACTACCTCAATCATTTTCAAGTTCCGAACAAGGAACTACCTGATTTTCTCACTAAACTCAATTTAGACAAAACGATAATTCTACATCCGAAGTCTCAAGGAAGTGCTTTGGAATGGCCAATTGAAAAATACCTTGAATTGTCAAAACGATTGGTTGAAAATGGAAAAATAGTTTGTTTTACAGGTACTGAAAAAGAAGGAGAATTGTTTAGAGACAAGATTCCATTTGACAAAAATATAATTGATACAACCGGGAAATTAACATTGAATCAATTGATTAAACTCTGTGCTATGACTGAAGGGTTGGTAGCTTGTTCAACTGGTCCATATCATTTGTCAGCAGTGTATGGAAAAAAAGCTGTTGGGTTATTTTCTTCACGAAAACCCATTCATCCAGGTCGATGGAAAGCCTTAGGATTGAATTCAAAAGCAATCGTATGTGATGAAAATTGCAAAAAATGTAAGAAAGGAAACATATGTACATGTATTGAAAATATCGAAATTGACCAAGTATTAAGTTTATTCGAATGATTAGAAAGTCTTTGATCTTTATTATTCAAAGTCATCTTTTTCTTGCAATTTCATCTTTTGTTTTTTCACAAGGTATATTAAGTAAGCAACCAAACTCACTCTATTTTTCCTTAGCTCTGGCCTTTGCGGTTTTTGGTGTTTATAATTTAAATCGATTGAACAAGTTGAAAAGGAATCTTCTGCATGAAGAGTCGTGGTTTTGGTATAACAAGAACAAGCAATCGCTTCTTTATTTTTCAATATTATCTTTGATCTTAGCAGGTTTTTTTTTCATTTTTTTAATGAAAAATAATATCCTTCTATACATGCTTCTTAGTGTTTTTGGAATGATAACTCTATCGTATATTTTTTCACTGAAACATTTTGACGTGCGACAAATTCCAGGAACGAAAGCTATTTGGATAGCAATGGTATGGACTTGCGTTGCAATTGTAATTCCCAAATTGATTTATAACTCGATTGAATGGAGTGACATAAATTATTTCCTTTTGTTTTTTGCGCTTACAATTCCTGGAGACATACGCGATTGTAAACTGGATAATCCAAAGATGAAGACTATTCCACAATTGATTGGCAATCAAAATGCTGAAATTCTGTTTTATTTATTAATAGTCTTTTTTTTAATGCTTGATTACTTGATACACAGTCGTAGTTTAATCGAAATGATTTTTATTTTTCTATTTGTGCTTATTTTATTTCGATTCCGTTCTCACTTTCGATATGAACTTTTTGATGGCATGCTTTTCGTTTTGGGAGTTTGCTATATGTGGGCGTAAGGGAATTATTCATTGTTAAAAAATAACATGCGATAATTTGATTAAATACTTTCTTCTTCGTTGATGCTTTTCGTTTCAGTTTTTAGGTTATAAATAAAAGAGATAAGATAAAGCTAAAATTGAAAATGTTAAAGATAATACTCCTGCAATTACACATCAAAAACTCCTTTTTATTGCACTTATAACAATTATTATTATTGAACCAAATGCCACACTCCACTTAACAACTGAAAAGAAAAACTTAAATATTTTATTTGTCATATACTAAAAAAGCCTCATGAAATAATTTTATTCATGAGGCTTTTATTGAAAATATTGGTTGAAAATTACTTTAATTGCTTTTTGGAGGAATCTTTATACCATCCAGTATTATCTTTGATATCAACAGGAACATTTGCTTTTTCATTGAATTTTCTCTGTGTGTTCATCCAATAGAAAAAGCCTGCAAATCCAAGTAAAATAAGAAAAGTATTAAAGTAGTTTCCTACTGCTTCAAAAAACCCGAATGACCATTGAAATAAATGACCAATTGAATAAATAATATCTGTTGAATTCATTTTACTTTATTTAGTTATGCAAATTAAGATAAATAATCTTAAAAAAGCAAACTTGTTTTATATTTCACCCATTAATTGTAGTGTTTCTCTTGCTGCTTCTTGCTCTGCAGCTTTTTTTGATAGCCCTTTTCCAAAACCATATTCATTGTTGTTAATTACAACTTTGACTTCATAGTTCCATTGCCCATTTTCATGTTTTTCTGAAATTACCTCAAAATTAATTTGAAGTCTTTTTTTTTGGCACCAAATAAACAACTTGGATTTAAAATCAATTTCTTCTAAAACCAACTTATTAAAATCTAAGTATTTTCGAAAAACGTAATTATTCAGAGAGTTTTTTGCCTTATCAAATCCTCCATCCAAATAAATAGCTCCAATTATGGCCTCAAGTGCATTTCCTTCAATTGTAGCTAAATTAATCGCTCGTGTTTGATTATAGTTAAGAACCTCACGTATTCCCATATTCGTTCCAATTTCAGAAAGCGTTTTTCTGTTGACAATCTTAGATTTTAATTTTGTCAAAAAACCTTCATCATCATCTGGGAATTTTAAAAATAAATGTTCGGCAACAACAGCATCTAAAATAGCATCTCCAAGGAATTCTAATCGTTCGTTAGATGATTCATTCTTGATATCGGCGATAAATGACTTGTGATTTATTGCCTTAGAAAAATAGCGAATATCATTTGGTTTATAACCAAATCTTTTCAGGATGAAACGAATGAGTTTTAGTTCATCCTCAGTCCTTTTATTTGAAAACAGAGGAATTTTCAGAACAATCTTATTTAGTGAACTTTTTAACTATCACGCTTGTGTTGTGACCTCCAAAACCAAATGTGTTGGATAAGGCTACATTAACAACTCTTTTTTGTGCTTTATTGAAAGTAAAGTTGAGTTTAGAATCCAACTCCGGATCATCATTAAAATGATTAATTGTTGGAGGAATAATATCGTTTTGGACAGCCAAGACACATGCAATAGCTTCTATCGCTCCTGCAGCACCAAGTAAGTGACCTGTCATTGATTTTGTGGAACTAATATTTAAGTTATAAGCATGATCTCCAAAGACTGATTGAATCGCCTTAACCTCAGCAACATCACCAAGAGGAGTTGATGTTCCGTGAACGTTAACATAATCAATTTCG
>CANGLG010000010.1 GCA_947454395.1 Flavobacteriales bacterium | reverse complement strand
GAAGTTGAATTCGACGAAGATAAATTAATAATGTGTGACGTCGACGCTGAAAAAGTGAAAGAAATTTTCACAGAATTGGAGTTTCGAAATTTAGCGAAAAGAGTTATCGGAGAAGAAATTGTTGTTTCAACTACTCAAAATCCGGCGAGCGATTCAGGACAACTGGATTTATTTGGTATGCAAAGTATGGTAGAGCCTCAAGAGCCAATCGAAACTGTAAATTATAAAACTATTGCAACAGAGCGTCCGAGTTATCATTTAATCACGACCACGGAAGAACGAAAGGAGTTATTGGAATTGCTTTTACAGCAATCTCAGGTTTGTTTTGATACTGAAACGACTGATATTGATGCTTTACATGCTGAATTGGTTGGTTTTTCATTTTCCTACAAAGACCGCGAAGCATTTTACGTTGCTGTTCCGAAGGAGTTTGAAGCAGCAAAAAAAATCGTACAGGAGTTTCTACCATTTTTCGAAGACCCTTCCATTGAGAAAATTGCGCACAATATCAAATACGATTTAAAAGTGTTGCAACGCTACGATATTCAAGTTTTGGCACCGACTTTTGACACGATGATTGCACATTACTTGATTAATCCCGAGGCCAAACAAGGCATGGATTTTCTTGCAACGTATTACTTGGGGTATCAACCGATTTCGATTGAAACTTTGATTGGAAAAAAAGGCAAAGGTCAAGGAAATATGGGTGATTTGAAACCCGAAGAAATTTCTGATTATGCCTGTGAAGATGCTGATATTACCTTCCAATTAAAGCAATTGTTCGACGACGAAATCAACAAACCACATCTGTTTGACTTGTTCTATAAAATGGAAATGCCGTTGGTTGAGGTATTGAAAGACATGGAGCACGAAGGAATTGCCATTGATGTCAAAGCACTTGAGGACTATTCAAAAGACCTTGAAAAGACCTTGATTAACCTTGAAAAGGAAATCAAAGAAAAAGCTGGAATGGACTTCAATATCGACTCTCCAAAGCAATTAGGTGACATTTTGTTTGAAGTACTTAAAATTTCAAATAAGGCTAAAAAGACCAAAACAGGACAATATGCCACTTCTGAGGATATTTTGCAAAAACACGAACACGATCATCCGATCATTCCATTGATTTTGGAATACCGTCAGTTGCGAAAATTAAAAAGCACGTATGTCGATACATTGCCGACCATGTGTGATAAAACAGACGGTCGCATTCATACGAATTTCATGCAAACAGTTACTGCAACCGGTCGTTTAAGTTCAAATAATCCAAACCTCCAGAACATACCGATTAAGTCTGAAAAAGGACGAGAAGTTCGAAAAGCATTTGTTTCAAGAAGCAGTGAATACAAACTGATGGCGGTTGATTATTCTCAAATTGAATTGCGCATAATTGCTGCGCTAAGTGGAGATAAAAACATGATAAATGCTTTCCGAGATGGGCACGATATTCACTCGGCGACGGCTGCCAAAGTTTTCAATACAACCCTTGATCAGGTTACACGAGAACAGCGTGGAGCGGCGAAAGCTGTGAATTTTGGAATTATTTACGGACAATCAGCCTTTGGTTTGGCTCAAAACTTAAATATTTCGAGAACGGAGGCCAAATCGATTATTGATAGTTATTTCGAACAATACCCGACCATCAAATCCTACATGGAAAAAACCATCGGACAAGCGCGTGAAATGGGTTATGTGGAAACGATTATGAAGCGAAGAAGATATCTTCCGGATATTAATTCTGCCAATGCGGTTGTTCGAGGGTACGCCGAACGAAATGCCATTAATGCTCCTATTCAGGGTTCTGCAGCTGACATCATCAAAATGGCGATGGTTGCTGTTCACAAAGCCATGGAGAAAGAAAAAATTAAATCCAAAATGATTTTGCAAGTACATGATGAATTGGTTTTTGATGTGCATGTTTCTGAGGAAATGCTGATGCAAGTATTGGTTAAGGAAGCGATGGAAAATGCCATTCAATTAGCAGTTCCGATGGAGGTTGAATTGAAATTAGCACACAATTGGCTAGAAGCGCATTAGGAGAATAAAAAGTAGATCAAAAACTACTTTCTTGATATTACTTTCAACGCAGCTTCAACAACATTAGCTGTATCGATTCCGTATTTGGTCATCAATTCCATGGGTGTTCCACTCTCGCCAAATTTGTCGTTAACAGCAACGTATTCGTGAGGCGAAGGAAGTTTTCTGGAAAGTACTTGAGCTACCGCATCACCAAGTCCGCCATGCATCATGTGTTCTTCGGCTGTAAGCACACATCCGGTTTTTGAAACTGATTTTAAAATTGCCTCTTCATCCAACGGTTTAATCGTGTGCATGTTTATTAATTCTGCTGAAATACCTTTCTCTGCTAATACTTTTACTGCTTCAATCGATTTCCAAACCAAATGTCCACAAGCGATGATTGTTACGTCTGTTCCTTCGTTTAAAATGTCTGCTTTACCAATTACAAATTCAGCATCTGGTTTCACAAAAACAGGCATCACCGGTCTCCCAAAACGCAAATAAACAGGACCTTCATGTGCTGCAATCGCAATTGTTGCTTGTTTTGTTTGATTGAAATCTGCAGGAACAATGACAGTCATGTTTGGTAACATACGCATCATTCCAATGTCTTCTAAAATTTGGTGTGTCGCACCATCTTCACCCAGCGTTAATCCTGCGTGTGAAGCACATATCTTTACGTTTTTTTGAGAATAGGCCACAGACTGACGAATCTGATCGTAAACACGACCGGTAGAGAAGTTGGCGAATGTTCCGGTAAAAGGAATTTTTCCACCGATTGTCATTCCTGCAGCTAAACCAATCATGTTTGCTTCTGCAATTCCAACTTGGAAAAATCTGGATGGATTTTCATTTTTAAAGGCGTCCATTTTCAAAGAGCCAATTAAATCTGCACAAAGAGCAACAACATCGGGGTTGGTTCTTCCCAATTCTGCCAATCCTTCTCCAAATCCGGAGCGCGTGTCTTTGTTTCCAAGTATTTCGATTTCCATAGCTATAAATTTATATTCAGAATTTTATTTGATTCAATTTTAAAACTTTTTTCTTTGGTGTATGCCGTTGATTTTTGTTCCTTCTCTCTGTAAACTAATTTATAATTTCCAGGCTGTAAATTCCATTTGCCAGTTTTCACCCCATCTTCCAAATTGCAAATCCACTCAAATACATTATTTCCTTTTTCCAAAAAGATTTGTCCAACTACAGCTCTCGTACAAGTGTAGTCGAATGTTCCTGAGGGGACAACATCCACAAGTGTTGTTTTGCTTTGGGTTACCTCAATGCGTTGGTATGTGCGAGGAAGCGTGAAAATTTCAAGGTCATATGTTCCAGTAAGGTATTTTTGAGTCGAATTGAAAGGTTGAGAATTCAAGGTCTGACTTTGATCTTTAACCATCACACGCATGTTGTAATTTGGGTTATTAATATTTTTGGAAGACGTTAGTTTAATAAAACCTTGTGGCGCATCTATTTGAATGACATTGTGCGTGAATTTTTGCAATGAAACATTTTTCTTTTCAACCTTTGGTAATGTATTAACGACGATATCATATTTTAAGTTCGGGTCTAAAATCAACGTATCCGGATTGCCATAACGATTCAAGGTGTGTGTCAATGTATATTTCAAATTTTGCGTTCCTGCTTCATAAAGAAAAACAGTCACATTGGTTTCCGTTGGTTTTTTCGAAACATCGTTCAAATTGATTTGTGCTGTTGTATTTAACAGTGCCTTAGAAATGACGTTGTTTAAAACGACTTTGAAAGCGTCTTTACTTTCTGCATCTGAATAAGAACCAATGCACTTGAATTTTTCAAGGTAAGATAAATCCATTCCGAGTCCAATAACAAAAGGAGTTACCCTTACACCTTTCTCTTTTAATTTTTTGGCAATCACACACGGGTCGTTGTCACAAGATTCTAAACCATCCGTAATTAGAATGATGAAATTTCGTGCTAAAGTATCAGGAAAATCTCCTGCTGCAGCCTCCAAAGAACGAGCAATAGGTGTTGCTCCTTTAGCGATTATACTTCTTACTTTTGTTTGAATAGCATCTACCGTATTGAAGTCGAAAGGAACTTCAAGTTTCGTATCAGCGCAATCTTGGTAGGTATTCGTGACTTGTGATTGATGACCATAAACACGCAAGGCGATTTCCAAATTCGGAATCCCGCGCAATTTTTCAACGGATTGTATCAAAATGTCTTTTGCGGCATCCATTCTAGTCTGCTTATCCCAATTCAAGTTCATTGAGTTAGAAGCATCAAGGATAAAAAGAATGCGCGTCGTTTTTTGACTGAATGTTAGTCCGACAAGAAAAAGGTTTAATATGAAAAAAAGATATTTCACTAATAATCTCCCAATGTTTCCTCCAGTTGATTGAGCGCGATTTGCAGCTGTTCAGCATTTGGAGCCGAACCATGCCATTTATGTGTCCCCATCATGTAATCAACTCCTTGTCCCATTTCAGTTTGCATGATTATTATAACAGGCTTGCCTTTTCCACATAAATCTTTTGCTTGATTCATAACTACTCTTAAGCTATCAAAATCGTGTCCGTTCATTTTAAGAACTTCCCATCCAAAAGCTTGCCATTTTAATTCAAGGTTTCCCAATGAGAGAACATCGTCCACATCTCCATCTATTTGACGTCCGTTGTAATCAATAGTAGCGATGATATTATCTACTCTATTTGCAGCTGCGTACATAGCCGCTTCCCAAATTTGTCCTTCTTGTAATTCACCGTCACCATGAAGTGTATAAACGATTGAAGAATCTCCATTCAATTTTTTCACTTGGGCTGCACCGATTCCAACAGACAATCCTTGACCTAAAGAACCTGAAGCCATTCGGATACCTGGTAATTTTTTATCCGTAGAAGGATGTCCTTGTAAACGAGATGAAATTTTTCTAAACGTATTTAATTCATTTACTGGGAAATATCCTGATCTTGCCAGCACACTATACCAGACTGGTGAAATATGACCGTTTGAAAGAAAGAAAAGGTCTTCATTTTTTCCATCCATACTAAAGTTTTCTGGATTAAAATTTAAATTTTCAAAGTAAAGAAAAGTTAAAAAATCTGCGCAACCAAGTGAGCCTCCCGGGTGTCCTGAACTTACTGCAGCAACCATTCGAACAATGTCTCTTCTGACTTGAGACGCAATTTTAATTAATTCTGAATTTTGCATTTGAAAGGGATTTTTTCTTGTGCAAAACTAAGTTTTATTACTTTAGCACTTGATTGAAATGTTTGAACAATAAATGCAACTTTTCAACTATAATTTAGTCTTCATTAAAATTTTTAAAATGAATTTTAAAGCAACATTGATTTTATTTGTGTTCCTATGTTTAGGAAATCTATCCTTTTCTCAGAAGTATAATCAGGAATTATTGAAAAGTTATTCAAAAAATGAGTTAACGTCTATGACTGATGAAAAGCTTAGCACATTGGATTATGGACTTTTAAATGCTTGTTATTTAACTCCAATTCCTGCTGGAAAAGACATTGGGAAATTTCCAAAAATAGAAATTAGTGGAGATGAAAAACAAATTAGATTTACGGATTTAGGATTAAAGATTCAAGATAACACACAATATTTTCAAGTTGCCAATAAGAACAAAATTTTAGTAGTCAAAAGCATATATGTGCTTACGCTTGAAAAAAATAATCATAAAAACTAATTGCTTGTGATGAACAAAATAATTTTACTCTTTGCATTATTCTTTTCTGTCAAACTCTCAGCACAGGTAACGATTAATTTGACAGATCCAGATTACGATCAAGTAAACCCATTGGATTGTGGAGCAATTGTCCCTACAGGTAATCCAGGCACAAACTTTATAGATGGCACAGGGAATTATTTACCAAACACAGATGAAATTTTGGTTTTGTGCCCGGATCCATTGCAAGGAACAAAAGTTTCAATTGCTTTTGCCACCAATATAGGATTTGAATTTAATATTGATCCAACTGATACGCTTTATATTTATGATGGAGCTAATACGAGTGCTCCTCTACTTGGTGCGTACAACTCAGGAACCAATCCGCTTGGTTTCTATGTTCAAGCCTCTTTTGCAAATAATCCTACGGGTTGTTTGACACTTCGTTTTGTTTCTGACGGAGCGAATGAAGGAACGGGATGGGTTGCAAATATTGCTTGTGGAAATTTCCCCCAACCTTTTGAACCTCATGTTGAGGCATTTAAAAATGGCGTAGGAGCTAATATCATAAATCCAGCGGACACAGGTTATGTTGATGTTTGTTTTGGTGATTCCATTTTATTAGTTGCTACACCATCATTTCCTTATTCTTTAGAAAATACAGGAAGTGGTTATCCTCAAAACGTTAATAATTGTAATTACGAATGGACAATCGGAGGATTAACTTATGCAAATAATGATTCAATTTGGTTTACTCCTCCTCAACGTGCAGGATACTATGTTGATTTGAGGATTACAGATATTTTTCCGCAGTCTGAGAGAGTTACCTGTAAAATAAGGGTATCACAACAACCATTCTTTACCGGAACCGGTCCACTTAGAGATACTGTTTGCTTGGGACAAAATACGATACTTGTTGGTGGTGTAACCCAAACAGATACGGTTGGAGTACAAGTGCCTGGTGGTGATTTCTTAATAGGTGGAATTTTTGCAGGTCTGACTTTTCTACCGGATGGAGCAGGGCAATCATATCAGTCTTCAGTAGGAATTTCTGGATTTGACACAACGGCAACTATATCCTCTGCTTCTGATATTAGTGATTTATGTATTGATATAGAGCATTCTTTCATTGGAGATTTGGAAATCACTTTAACTTGTCCAAATGGAACCACAGTGTCACTTATGAACGCATACGACCAAACACCTTTGGGATGGAATGAGTTGGTACCAGGAGGATGCGGAAATAGTATTTCTACCTCTTTGGGTAATGATACTGACAATGATGGAGGAGCTCCTGGTAGTCCGGTGTGGACATATTGTTTTTCTCCGACGAATGCTACTCTGGGTACTATTTGCGCAGAGGAAGCTGCAGGAAATACAATTCCGAATGACTTTACGGATGCCTTTGGTAGTCAGATTTTTTCAATGGATACAAATGGTGTTTATTTACCTGACGGTGATTTCAATGATTTTATTGGATGTCCTGTAAATGGACCTTGGACAATTACAGTTCAAGATAATCAAGGCATAGATGACGGATACATTTTTCAATGGGGTATTTATTTTAATTCTTCATTGTACCCAGATTCAGAAGGTTATCAAAATACGATTGAAGATGATTATTGGAATAGCGATCCTTCTATTGTATCAGGTATGAATGATACATTAATTACCATTCAACCTGATGTTATCGGAAACACTTATTATACTTATAATGTAGTAGATGATTTCGGTTGCCATTACGATACAACTGTTCATTTAAATGTTGTTGCTTTACCTTCAATTAATATAGACACTCTTGCTTGTTATTATCAGTATCAAGTTCAAGGGACAACTGCTTTTGATGGTGGTTCTTGGTCTGCTCAAGACACATGCATTCATTTTTCAAATCCGAATGCAAACAATCCGATGGTAACTACCAATGTAGCAGGAATATATCAGATTAATTATGTTGATGATTATTGCTTAGATACATTATCTGCTACTATTGAATTTAAACCATTTATTTATACCCAATTACTTGATACTACATTATGTGAGGGTGTAAGTTTTGGTTTTGTCCCTTTAATTACAAATTCACAACCTTTACAATCAGGATATAATCCTTTGATAAATACAATTTGGGAAGATGGTTCAACTGATCCAATAAGAAATGTAAATCAATCAGGAAATTATATTTTAACAATTTCAAATGAATGTTATTTGTACGCCGATACAGGCACAATAAATATTAAGCCATGCGATCTTGAAGTGCCAAATATTATGGTCCTATCATCTACTGTAGGAAATGATCATTTCTTTGTAAACTACAGCGGAATCACTCAGTTTAACTGCGTGATATTAAATCGTTGGGGAGATTTGATTTATGAATATGATGATCCTGCAGGGGGATGGAACGGACGCACAATGAACGGTAAACTTGTTGACGAAGGAACTTATTTTTACAAAATAAACGCAACTTTCGAAGGAGGAAAAGAGGTTTTAAAACATGGGTTTGTAGTATTAAAGTACTAGAGTTTTTTTAACTTTGCTCAAAACTAAATAATGAGCGACCTTTCATTTAAAAAGGAAATTCTTCAAGGAATCCCTACTGATATTCCCGCGAAAAAAGCATTTGATTTTGAAGTTAATCATGCTCCCAAAAGAAAAGAAATTCTCTCGAAAGAAGAAAAAAAACTGGCAGTACAAAATGCTTTAAGGTATTTTCCTGAAAGTCAGCATGAAGAACTGGCTAAAGAATTCCTCGAAGAATTGAGAGTATATGGTCGAATTTATATGTATCGTTATCGACCTGAATACAGCATGTTTGCTCGCCCAATTGAGGAATATCCTGGAAAATCATTACAGGCAAAGGCAATCATGTTGATGATTCAAAATAATTTGGACTATGCGGTAGCACAACATCCTCATGAATTGATAACCTACGGAGGAAACGGAGCTGTTTTCCAGAATTGGGTACAGTATCGTTTAACGATGAAATATCTAGCGGAAATGACGGACGAACAAACGCTCGTTATGTACTCTGGACATCCGATGGGATTATTTCCATCACATAAAAATGCTCCAAGAGTAGTTGTGACAAACGGAATGATGATTCCAAATTACTCGAAACCGGATGATTGGGAAAAATTCAATGCATTGGGAGTTACACAGTATGGTCAAATGACCGCTGGTTCTTATATGTATATTGGACCACAAGGCATTGTACATGGAACAACAATTACCGTATTGAATGCGATTCGTCGTATTGCTAAAAACCGCGACGACATCAAAGGAAAACTTTTTGTTACTGCTGGTTTGGGCGGAATGTCGGGAGCCCAACCAAAAGCAGGAAATATTGCTGGTGTTATTTCTGTAACTGCTGAGGTTAATCCTAAAGCTGCTAAAACACGTCATTTCCAAGGTTGGGTTGATGAAATAATCAGCGACTTAAACGAATTATCTAAACGCGTTAAAAAAGCAAAAGATCTGAAAGAAACGGTTTCAATTGCATATTTAGGAAACATTGTTGATGTCTGGGAAAAATTCGACCTAGAAAACATTTTGATTGATTTGGGTTCTGATCAAACTTCTTTACACAATCCATGGGCTGGTGGTTATTATCCGGTTGGATTGTCTTTTGAGGATTCCAATGAAATGATGGCAAATGAACCTGATAAATTCAAATCGTATGTCCAAGAAAGTTTAAGAAGACATGCTGCGTCTGTAAATAATCATACTGCTAAAGGCACTTACTTTTTTGACTACGGAAATGCCTTTTTGTTAGAAGCTTCTAGAGCCGGTGCTGACGTAATGGCATCAAATGGAATTGATTTCAAATATCCATCTTATGTTCAGGATATTTTGGGACCAATGTGTTTTGATTTTGGATTCGGTCCTTTTCGTTGGGTATGTGCCTCTGGTAAACCGGAAGATCTTAAAAAAACAGATGAAATTGCCTGTAAAGTTTTAGAAGAAATGATGCGAAACAGTCCACAAGAAATTCAGCAGCAAATGGCGGATAACATTCAGTGGATTAAAGGAGCACAAGAGAATAAATTAGTCGTTGGTTCTCAGGCTAGAATATTATATGCCGATGCCGAAGGAAGAATGAAAATTGCTGAAGCCTTTAACAAAGCCATAGCTAAAGGAGAAATAGGACCGGTCGTCTTAGGAAGAGACCATCATGATGTTTCAGGAACGGATTCTCCCTACCGTGAAACTTCTAATATTTATGATGGATCTCGTTTTACTGCAGACATGGCCATTCAGAATGTTATTGGTGACGGATTTCGAGGCGCTACTTGGATTTCAATTCATAATGGCGGGGGAGTTGGATGGGGAGAAGTTATCAATGGAGGATTTGGAATGCTTTTGGACGGAAGTGCCGATGCAGACAGAAACCTAAAAATGATGCTTCACTGGGATGTAAATAACGGAATTGCACGACGCAATTGGGCTAGAAATGAAAATGCAATCTTTGCCATCAAACGCGCTATGCAAGTGGAACCACTCTTGAAGGTAACCTTACCGAATTTGGTAGATGAAAACCTACTTGATCAGTTGGAAGTATAAGTGAGTAATCAAATTTCTCATTTTTATCGTTTTAATTCTTTTCGCTTTTTCGCAGCATTGCTCGTGATGGTTGGTCATGCTGAATCAATTCGAGAGGCAAGTTCCAAATCTAATCTGCATTCCTTTTCCTTTTTTCATAACGGACAAAATGCAGTGACTTTTTTTTTCGTTTTAAGTGGTTTTCTAATAACTTTTCTCTTACTTAAAGAGAAAAACATTTCAGATAGAATCAATGTTAAACATTTTTATTGGAAGAGAATTGTACGCATTTGGCCACTCTATTTTTTACTTCTTATTATTGGATTGGTAATTCAACCACTTGTGATATTCATCTTTAAAGTTGAATATCATTTGCCTTATAATCCTTTAAGTGTTCTGCCGTTTTTTTTACTTTTTGTGCCGGGATTGACAACGTTTTTCTTTGGTAATCACTTGCTTGAACCACTATGGTCGATTGGAGTTGAGGAATGGTTTTACTTGATCTGGGGGCCCTTCATAAAATGGATAAAACGTTATCTATTTTGGTGGATAATTGGCTTTTTAGTGTTAAAAATTACCTTAAATCAGTTAACAATTTACCGTCATTTTTCACCTTTAGTAGTTTATTTAGTTCGGATGATGCAAATTGAATCAATGAGTCTGGGAGCTTTAGTTGCATTGTTATTTTTCAAATCTAGATCATTAATTACAAGCAACAATATTCTTCGCTTACTTCAATATATTTCTGGTGCTCTAATTTTAGCAATTGTTTTTTTCAACCAAGAAATTGAATCTGTTTTAGCCCAATTTGGAATAAATGAAAAAAGTTCGATCACGCTTTTGAACGCGATTGTTTTTACTTGTTTTATTGGATCAATTGCATTACATAATAAAAAGCACATTATTTTGGATCACAAATGGCTAAATTGGTGTGGTGAAATTTCCTACGGAATATATATGTATCATTTATTGATTGTTACTGCAGTTTGGAATATAATTTTATTGTTACAAATGAATTTTTTCTGGAGTACTTTTTTTTTACATGTCGGTTCTTTGACTTTAACAATTTTAATTGCAGGTCTGTCCAAGAAATATTTCGAAAATCCGATCTTGAAATTTAAAAACAGTATAAAGTAAGTACAACAAATTACCTCAAAATGCATTGATAATTATGGAATTCCGTCTAAATTTAAAAGAGAATTTATGATAAAAATATTTTGTTTTATTCTGTTTTATTTTGGTTTAGGATTTCACTCAATCATTTTAGCGCAAAACTCAGATAGTTTGCCTTTAAATAATTATCGTGTACTAGCTTCACACAACAGCTATAAAAAGAGACCAGATACCAAAGTGATTCGATTTTTGACAAGATTTAAAAAACAACTCGGTGCTGCAAATGATCCGATCCAGCTTGATTATGGACACTTACCATTGCCCAAACAATTCGACGATTACAACATTCGTGGAATTGAAATAGATGTGAATTACGATCCAAAGGGTGGTTTATATGAGAAAAGAAAATTGAATATGTTCATTTTTGGAAAACGTCAAAAAGTGAAAGACCCAAGAATGAATTTGCCTGGTTTTAAAGTGTTACATATTGCAGATGTTGACTACGAAACAAATTATCTAACTTTTAAAGAAGTATTGTATGAATTGATAAATTGGAGTGATTTACATCCGCAGCACACGCCGATTTTTATTAATATCGAAGCAAAAGGAAGTAATCCCGCTGATGAGTCAAAGTTTTTAAAACGATTGGGATTTAAAAAAGCAATCTCATTTGATGAAAAAGCCTATCAGTTGCTTGATGAAGAAATTTTTTCGATTCTCCCAAAGGATAAAATTTTTCAACCTGAAAGTTTAAAAATGAATTATTCGTCAATCAGTAATCGTCTTGAAAACGAAGGATGGCCGTTACTAAGAGATTGCTTGGGGAAATTTATTTTTATCCTAGAAGGCGATAATGTTCAAGTATATAACCAAATTAATATGGTTCGACCAATGTTTGTTTATGGGCAACCCGAAAATGTTAATACGGCCTTTATTTTAAAAAATGATCCTATCGGAAACGAAGATGAAATTCTGAAACTAACTTCTAAATACATAGTACGAACACGTTCCGATGCTGGAACAATTGAATCCAGAAATAATGATTATAACAGATTTTACGCCGCTTGGAAAAGTGGAGCGCAAATAATCTCGACGGATTACTACAAACCAGATTTGAGGTTTAGTAATTTTCAAATTAAGTTCTGAAACTTTTTTTCTTAACGCATGTTATCAGTTTAAACTTGCATCAATACCTTAAAAGTGGTATTTTTGCATCTGTAAAACAGATTATTTATAATTAATCTAAATAAAAGAAAAGTGATAACAGTTACTGACACAGCTAAAAAACAAGCACTTAGATTAATGGAAGACGAAGGAAAAGATGGTTTCTTTATCCGTGTCGGAGTACAAGGTGGCGGTTGTTCCGGACTTATGTACCAATTAACATTTGACAATCAGGAAAATGAAGACGATAAATCTTTTGAAGACAATGGTGTGAAGGTTGTTGTCGATAAGAAGAGTTTTTTATATCTCATTGGCACAACACTTGATTTTTCAGGTGGACTGAACGGTAAAGGCTTTGTTTTCAAAAATCCAAATGCCGATAGAACTTGTGGTTGCGGTGAGTCTTTCTCTGTTTAATTTATTTTTCAAATCTTAAAATGGCAAATTACACCGAGGACGAATTAGCAAAAGATTTAGAAAATCAGGAGTATAAATTTGGTTTCGTTACAGATATTGAAACTGAGAAAGTTCCAATTGGATTGAACGAGGATATCATCAAACTGATTTCTGCAAAAAAAAATGAACCTGAATGGTTACTCGAACATCGTTTAAAAGCCTTTGAGATATGGAAATCAATGACTGAACCCGAGTGGGCACATGTCACTTATAAAAAACCAGATTTCCAAGCTATTACGTATTACGCAGCACCAAAGCAAACAAAAAAATATGAATCTTGGGACGATGTTGACCCAGAAATGAAAGAAATCATGTCAAAATTGGGTATTTCTATGGAAGAGCAACAACGTCTGACAGGTGTAGCCGTCGATTTTGTGATGGATTCCGTATCTGTTGCAACATCATTTAAAGAGAAATTAAAAGAACTTGGAATTATTTTTTGTTCGTTTTCCGATGCAGTACAAGAATATCCGGAATTAGTTAAAAAACACATGGGAACTGTAGTTCCAACTACAGACAATTTCTATGCTGCCTTGAATTCAGCAGTTTTTACGGATGGTTCCTTTTGTTACATTCCAAAAGGAGTTCGTTGCCCGATGGAACTTTCAACGTATTTCAGAATCAACGCTGGTGGAACAGGTCAATTTGAGCGGACGCTGGTAGTGGCTGATGAAGGATCTTATGTTTCTTACCTTGAAGGTTGTACCGCTCCACAACGAGATGAAAATCAACTGCACGCTGCTGTGGTTGAATTAATAGCACTTGAAAATGCAGAAATAAAATATTCAACGGTCCAAAACTGGTATCCTGGTGACAAAGAGGGTAAAGGAGGCGTTTTTAATTTTGTGACCAAACGAGGAATCTGTGAACGCAACGCGAAAATCTCTTGGACACAAGTAGAAACAGGTTCAGCAGTTACTTGGAAATATCCATCTTGCATTTTAAAAGGTGATAATTCTATTGGTGAGTTTTATTCTGTGGCTGTTACAAATAACTTTCAACAAGCTGATACCGGAACAAAAATGGTTCATCTTGGGAAAAATACGAAGAGTACAATCATTTCAAAGGGAATTTCAGCCGGTAAATCACAAAACTCATACAGAGGACTAGTTCAAATTCATAAAAATGCTAACAACGCAAGAAACTTTTCTCAATGCGATTCTTTGCTAATGACAAGCGAATGCGGTGCTCATACGTTTCCATACATTGAATGCAAAAATCCGACAGCAAAGATTGAACATGAAGCTACAACTTCAAAAATTGGTGAGGACCAAATGTTTTATTGCATGCAACGAGGGATAAGTGAAGAAAAAGCAATTAGTTTAATTGTAAATGGATATTGTAAGGAAGTGTTGAACCAATTACCTATGGAATTTGCGGTTGAAGCACAGAAATTATTAGCGATTAGTTTGGAAGGAAGTGTGGGATAATTAAAATTTAGAATTGATGATTAAAATAAATAATTTACACGCAAATATCGAAGGAAAGGAAATTCTTAAAGGTCTAAATTTGGAAGTGAAAGCGGGCGAAGTTCATGCGATTATGGGTCCAAATGGAGCTGGAAAAAGTACTTTAGCAAGTATATTGGCGGGACGTGAAGAATATGAGGTTACAGCAGGTGCTGTTGATTTTGATGGAAAAGATTTATTGGAATTGTCAACTGAAGACCGTGCAAGAGAAGGTTTGTTTTTGGCATTTCAATATCCTGTTGAGATTCCCGGTGTTTCAAACGTGAATTTTCTTCGTACAGCATTAAATGAGATTCGTGAATACAGAGGACTAGAAGCAATTTCTGCAAAAGAATTTATGGCCATGGTTCGTGAAAAATCAGCAATTGTTGAATTAGATAGTAAACTAGCTTCTCGTTCTGTGAATGAAGGATTTTCTGGTGGAGAAAAGAAACGGAATGAGATTTTTCAGATGGCTATGCTCGAACCGAAACTTGCTATTTTGGATGAAACAGATTCCGGATTGGACATTGATGCATTGCGTATTGTTGCAAACGGAGTTAATAAATTGAAATCACCTAAAAACGCAACCGTTGTTATCACTCATTATCAGCGACTTTTAGATTATATCGTTCCTGATTTTGTTCATGTTTTGTACAACGGCCGGATTGTAAAAACTGGACCAAAAGAACTTGCGTTGGAATTGGAAGAGAAAGGTTATGATTGGATTAAGGATGAATTTGCCGTATAAATTTCAGAGAAATGCAAGAAACAATTTCAGCTTCCGGTAATAAATTGGGTTTATTTCGTTCAGGATTAAGTCTAACTTCTATTTCGTTTGATAGATTGGCTATTAGCAATGCATTAGCTGTAATAGAAGATAGAGATTTTCCTACAACGCATGAAGAATCATGGAAATATACGCGTTTATCTAAATTAGCCAATAGCAAATTTTCAGGAACTAGTTTTAACAAAGAAGTCAACTATTCAAATGTTCATTCAGATGCATATCGTTTTATTTTTGAAAATGGAAGATTGATTCATTCTTCAGAAGGCATCAATGCAATTTCATTAAAAGCTGCAACAGAGATGAAATTACAGGGAATTACCTCAGAAAACTCGTTGTTTGATGCAATCAATTTGGCTTATGCTGAAGACGGATTACTGATTGAAATAAGTGCAAAAGAGAAACTTCAAAAACCGATTGAAATAGTCCACATTGCAAATGGGAATAAAGTTAGCAACCTTCGTCACATTTTTAGGGTAGGTGATTTTGCTGAGGCTGAGATAACTTTGCTTTACACCGGATCTAATGATAGTACTAGTTTTATTAACGTAGTTTCAAATATTGAATTGGGAACCGGATCACATTTAACCATCAATAAACTTCAATCTGAATTCGGAACTGATTTTCATTTTTCAAAGGAATTTGCAAAGCAACAAAAGGATTCAAATTTGACTTTGAATACATTAACTTTGAATGGTAATTTTGTTAGAAATGATGTTGTTATTCGAGTAGAAGGTCAAAATGCTGAATCGAATTTAAATGGCGCCTATATTTTAAGAAACAATCAGCTTGTAGATAATCATACAGTAGTTGATCACTTAGTACCAAATTGTCAATCAAATGAGCTTTACAAAGGTGTATTATACGATAAATCCACCGCTGTTTTCAATGGAAAGGTTTTTGTTCGACAGGATGCTCAAAAGATCAATGCTTTTCAATCCAATGGAAATGTAATGATGAGTGAAGGCGCTACAGTATATTCCAAACCAGAACTGGAAATTTATGCAGATGATGTAAAATGTTCACATGGTTCTACTACAGGACAATTAGATGAAGAAGCTATTTATTATTTACGAGCTCGTGGAATTTCAGAAAAGTCAGCTAAAGAATTACTAGTTTCAGCCTTTGTAGGAGATGTTTTGAATAATATAGAAAACCAAGAGGTCTTTGATTTTACAAATAAATTCCTTTCTTATTCTTTTGGATGGAAGAATAATTAATAATTATTCATATTTATTATGCGTAACCTTTATCTTTTGCCCAGCTACTTAACTGCGCTGCGTTAGACATTTCCAATTTCTTCAAAATATTATGTCTGTGAGTTTCTACAGTCCTATGAGAAATAAATAGTTTATCTGCTATTTCTTTTGATGACATTCCAACTGCGATCAATTTTACAATTTCAATCTCTTTCATAGTTAATTCTTTTTTGCTTTCAGAAGAATCAACATTTAGAAGTGAGGTAAAATAACGGTCTTTAATATCAGAGGCAATAAAAACATCTCCTTTATGAACAGCATGAATAGCATCAATTAATTCACTTTTAGATGTGTTTTTGGTCAAATAACCTTTAGCTCCAATAGAAAGAAATTTCTTTACATAAGTTATGTCATCATGCAATGATAAACCGATAACTCTTGTTTTTGGAAGACTATTATTTATTTTCTCAGTTGCATCGAAACCACTACCAGCGCCAAGATTAATATCCATAAGAACAATTTCTGGCTTGTAAATCATGGCTTTATCATAAGCTTCGTCAACGTTATCAGCTGTACCAACTACTGAAATATTGGGAGCATCTTTTAAAAGTGAAACCCAAGCTTCACTAATAAGTCTATGATCATCAACGATTAGGACCTTGATAACACCTTCCATAAGAGATTAATTTTCAGTAAATTTAAGCATTCAAAGCTTCTGCTCCACCAACAATCTCCAAAATTTCATTTGTAATTGCAGCTTGACGTGCCTTGTTGTAGCTTAATTTAAGATTTTTCTGTAGTTCTTTAGCGTTATCTGTTGCTTTATGCATTGCAGTCATACGAGCCCCATGTTCAGCTGCAAAAGAATCTCTAACTGCTTTAAATAATTGTATTTTCAACGATTTAGGAATCAAATCAGAAACAATATCATCCTTAGTTGGCTCAAAAATATAATCACTATTTGAATTTGAATTTTCTTGAACCGTAGGTATTATAGGCAAAAATTGTTCTGTTTCAATGATTTGCGAAGCGGCATTCACGAATCGGTTGTATACAACAACAACCTTATCGTACTCCTTTGCAGTAAATCCACGCATTAACTCATTCGCTATAGCAGCCACATTTTCGAAGCTCAGGTTAGAATAAACATCTTCTAATGGTTCTAGTGTTTCGTTAATGTAATAATGTGACGTTCTTTTATAAACGTCTTTGATTTTCTTTCCTAAACAAAGTAAATGTACATTTTGTCCGCTGTATTCTTCATTAATTAATACACCTACTCGTTTGATAATATTATTATTGAAACCTCCACACAAACCTCTGTTTGAAGTAATACCAACAATCAAAATGTTTTTGGCATCACGTTTCTCGGAAAAAGCATTTTCAGATAAATCAAGGGTAGAACTTAAATTCCCAAGTATCTCCTTAATTTTTGCTGCATACGGGCGCATTTGAGTAATAGCATCCTGTGCACGTTTTAACTTCGCAGCAGACACCATTTTCATGGCAGATGTAATCTGCATTGTTGATCCTACGGAGGTAATTCGGTTACGTATTTCCTTTAAATTCGCCATTCTGCTTTACTTTTGCTTTAAGCGTATTAATATTTATCTGCTACTTCTTTAGCTACTTTTGTAAGAACTGCTTCAATTTCGTCCGTATATTTACCAGCTTTTAAAGCAACAAGGGTATCTGAATGTTTAGCTTCTAATACAGTCAAGTAATCTTTCTCAAATGCTTTAACTTGATTTACAGGAACGCGTTGAATTAAACCTTTTGTTCCAACATAAATAATAGCAATTTGCTTTTCTACTGGATAAGGGTCACCTTCTTTTTGTTTTAGAATTTCAACGTTACGAGCCCCTTTATCAAGTACAGATTTAGTTGCTGCATCAAGGTCAGAACCAAATTTCGCAAAAGCCTCTAATTCTCTATATTGTGCTTGATCCAATTTCAAGGTACCAGCAACTTTTTTCATGGATTTAATTTGAGCCGAGCCTCCAACACGCGATACCGAAATACCAACGTTAATTGCAGGACGAATACCTGAGTTGAATAAATCAGATTCCAAGAAAATTTGCCCGTCAGTAATAGATATCACATTCGTAGGAATATAGGCAGAAACGTCACCTGCTTGTGTTTCAATAATTGGTAACGCAGTTAATGAACCTCCACCTTTAACAATTCCTTTCAGAGATTCAGGCAAGTCATTCATTTGTTTCGCGATTGTATCATCAGCGATAACTTTTGCAGCTCTTTCTAATAAACGTGAATGCAAGTAGAATACGTCACCAGGATAAGCCTCGCGACCCGGAGGACGACGTAATAACAAAGATACCTCACGATAAGCAACTGCTTGCTTAGATAAATCATCATAAACAATCAATGCTGGTTTTCCTGAATCACGGAAAAACTCACCTATCGCCGCACCAGTCATTGGCGCATAAAACTGCATTGGAGCAGGGTCAGAAGCATTAGCTGCAACTACAGTAGTATAAGCCATTGCGCCTGCATCTTCTAATTTTTTTACAATTCCAGCAACAGTTGAACCTTTTTGTCCTATGGCAACATAGATACAATATACAGGTTCTCCTCTGTCAAAAAATTCTCTTTGATTAATAATTGTATCAATAGCAACTGTTGTTTTACCAGTTTGACGGTCACCGATGATTAATTCACGTTGTCCGCGACCGATTGGAATCATTGCATCAACAGCTTTTATTCCAGTTTGAAGTGGTTCATTTACTGGTTGACGGAAAATAACACCAGGAGCTTTACGCTCAATAGGCATTTCATAAAGTTCACCCAAAATCGGTCCTTTTCCATCAATCGGTTGTCCTAAGGTGTCAACTACACGACCAACCATTCCATCACCCACTTTAACAGATGCAATTTTTCCTAAACGACGTGCTGTATCACCTTCTTTAACACTTGAAGTTCTTCCAAGCAATACTGCACCTACATTATCTTCTTCAAGATTTAATGCAATTCCTTGCATTCCTCCTTCGAATTCAATTAACTCACCGTATTGAACACCGTTCATTCCATAAATACGTGCAATACCATCTCCTACTTGAAGAACTGTTCCAACTTCTTGCAATTCTGCCTCTGAGCGAAAACCTGAAAGTTGTTCTCTTAAAATTGCGGAAACTTCTGCTGGTTTTATATCTGCCATTTTTTTATTATTAGGTAATTTGACTTTATTTTGTTAATTCTTGTTTCATTCTGTTCAATTGGCTTGCAACTGAAGCGTCGATTTGTTTATCTCCCATTCTGACAACAAATCCACCAATTAAATCTTTATCAATAATTTCTTCTACTTCCAATTGTCCTTTAACAGTAGCATTGATTTTAGATAAAATAACATCTCTAGTTTTAGTATCTAATGCTGATGCGCTTGTAATGGAAATAGGCACGATTCCCTTAAGTTCTTTTAATTGAGAAACAAATGATAAAGCAATATCTATAATTAATCTTTCGCGACTATTTTTAGTAATTAAGGCTAAAAAAGATAAAGTTAAAGAATCGAAATTTGCGAAAAGCTGGTTCAGAACGCTAATTTTTTTATCAGCTTTGATAATTGGAGAATTTAAAAACACTTGAAAATCATGTGTTTCTTTTCCCGCATTGATAATATCCAACATGTTGGATTCAACGACATCCAACTTGTTTTGTTCCTGAGCTAATTCAAGAAGTGCTTTGGCGTAACGAACTGCTGATTTCGTTGATTTCATAATTAATTTAAGTTGATGTCTCCGGCTAATTTATCTGCCAATGCTTTTTGTTTATCATCTGAAGCTAATTCTCCGCGAACAACTTTTTCAGCAATCTCAAGAGATAATGCTGCAACATGCGTTTTTAATTCGGCCATCGCTGCTGCTTTTTCATTGTTGATTGATAATCTTGCTGCTTCAACAATTTTTTCAGCTTCAATTTTAGATTTTGACTTAGCATCTTCAATCATTCGATTTGCAGCTTCTTTCGCTTCTTTTAAAATACTGTCTCTTTCTGCTCTAGCTTCTTTAATAATTTTTTCGTTTTCAGCTTGAAGCGATTGCATTTCTGATTTAGTTTTTTCTGCTAATTCTAAAGCTTCGGTAATCTTCTGTTCACGAGTGTTTACAGCGGTCAAAATAGGTTTCCACGCAAATTTCGCCAATAAAAATAACAAGCAACAAAATACTAAGCCTGTCCAAAATAATAAACCAAAATCTGGTAATACTAAATCCATTTTATCTATTTTTTTAAGTTTAATTTAAAAATATCCTGTCGCAACCAATCGCTGCGACAGGATAAATAAGATTACTTATTCGCTCCTAGTAGACCAACTACTACTCCGAAAAGTGCAACCCCTTCAATAAGTGCTGCTGCAATAATCATCGCCGTTTGAATTTTTCCAGATGCTTCTGGATTACGAGCGATACCTTCTACTGCAGAACCACCGATTCTTCCAATTCCAAGACCTGCACCTAAAACTGCGATACCTGCCCCGATTGCTGCTATACTACCCCACATAACTATATATATTTAAAGGTTACTAAATTAATGGTGTGCTTCCTCCACAGCTGCTCCGATAAACAATGCAGATAACATTGAAAATAAGAACGCCTGTAAAAAGGCAACCAAAAGTTCCAAAATCGAAATAAATAAAGCCATAGGAACTGATAAACCACCCCATGCCATGTTTTTATTTATAAAGATAATTGAAATCAAAGCTAAAACAATGATGTGTCCAGCGGTAATATTCGCAAACAAACGAATCATTAACGCAAATGGTTTTGTAAGTACACCAATTAATTCAATTGGCATCATGAAAAATTTCATTGGAACGGGTACTCCAGGCATCCAGAAAACATGTCCCCAATAGTTTTTGTTTCCAGAGAAAACGGTAACTAATAGTGTGCAAACTGCTAGAAACAAAGTCACCGATATATTTCCTGTTAGATTTGCCCCTCCTGGTAAAAACGGAATTAGACCCAACATGTTATTCAACCAAATAAAGAAGAATACCGTAAGCAAATAAGGAACGTATTTTTGATATTTATGTTTGTCTATGTTAGCTTTCGCAATATCATCTCTAACCATTACAATGATAGGTTCAAGAAATTTAGCGATTCCTTTTGGAGCTACTGCACCATTTTTTTTGTAAAAACGTGCCACGCTGAAAAGAATTACTAAAATTAAAAATGCCCCCATAAATAAGGATAGAACATTTTTAGTTATTGAGAAATCTAAAGCCTTCGCGTTCAATGGATGACCTTTGTGAATATGTAATTCTCCTGATTTTAATTTGTATATTTTTTCATGTAACAAAGCGTAGTTTGAAGCTTCGCCTTTGCCAATCAAATAATGCTGTTCTGAACCTGAATCATCTTTAAAAGATTTTTTAATTCCGTGATAAAACAGAGAGGAATTAAAGGTTTTCAATCCGTTGTCAATAATAATAATAGGTAAATAAATTGAGGTTCCTCCGTGTTCAGGACCGAATAAATGCCACTCGTGAGCATCTTTAATGTGATGCATTATCATTTCGCTAACATTGAATTTCTCTTCGCTTTTATTTGCGTAAGAAAAATTAATGAATGCCGAAAAAGCAATAAAAAGCATAATTTTTTGAACTAACAAAGGAAAATTAATAGCTTTTTGCATTGAGATAATTTTTTAGTTCTTGAAAATTTTTTGCAAATGTAGCCAAACTTTCTAAAGAAACAACTTTAAAAATTCAATTTCTTTTTTTTCGAATTGTTTTATAGATTTTTATTCCAACCATTAAAAGGATTCCTGTTCCAAAAAAACCAATCGTACCGTAGATCCAATTCATGGTGTTTTTCATTACTACGATAAATACAATGGCGACCAAAAACAACGTTGCAACCTCATTCCATAGCCTTAATTTTCCTGTTGTCCATTTGTAAATTCCTGATTTGAAGTTATTCATGATTTTCTGACAAAGAAAATGATAAATTATTAGAAGGAAAACAAACCCAAGTTTAAGATGCATCCATGAAGACTTTAGATAATAATCGGAATTTAATATTATCATCCAAGTACCGAAAATAACTGTCAAAATCATTGCTGGGGTTGTAATAATCCACCACAATCTGTTTTGCATTAGTTGTAATTGTTTTTGGATAATGGATTTTTCCGGTTCGGACTTGTCATTTGCTTCACAATCATAAATAAATAATCGCACCATATAGAATAATCCTGCGAACCAGCTAACAACAAAAATAATGTGTAAAGATTTGATTACGTCAAATGTCATGTTGCAAAATTAACCTAATCTGAACTTAATTATCTAAAAAGAAGTTGTATGTTAAAAAAAATGAACTTAATATTGTTCTCAATCGTTTTGAATGAAGTCTATTGTTACCATAATTATTCTCTTTATCAATATTAATTTAATTTGGTCGCAGGCAAAATACTTATCAATTGAAGGATATTATCAGGGTAAGAATTTACTAGTTTCAAATCCTCCTTTGTCTGACGGCTACGGATTTTGTGTGTATAAAGTACTTGTTAATGGCGATATTTTACCGGCAACAATTCAATCAGCAAATTTTGAAATCAACTTTGATTTGTTTAATTTAAAAAAAGGCGAGAAAGTTTTTGTGGTACTTGAACATGCTGAAAGTTGTGTGCCGAGATATCTAAATCCGGAAGTACTTCTTCCAAAAAGCACTTTTCATTGCAATTCAATTAAAGCAGATGTTAAAGGGTTACTTAGTTGGTCTACAAAAGAAGAGGAAGGTGTTCTTGATTTTTCCATTGAACAATTTCGTTGGGGTAGATGGGTGGAAGTTGGACAGGTTAAGGGAGTTGGCTCTCCTGATATAAATGCTTATTCGTTTCAATTAACTCCTCATTCAGGAAAAAATACAGTTCGAATTTCACAAATTGACAATACAGGAGTAAAACGTTGTTCAAAAGCTGTAACTTTTATTTCAACTATTCCAAAAGTGAAAAAGACACCTTCTCACGTTGACGACTTTATTTATTTCAGGGCAAATGGAAAAAATGTCAAAACTAAATATGAGATTTATGATGCATATGGAAACCTTTTAAAAACGGGTTATTCAGACAATGCTGATTGTAAAAATTTAGTGAATGGTGTTTATTTCATCAATTTTGATAACACCTCAGAAAAATTTATTAGAACAGAATAAAATGATAAATAAAATTGAACATCTTGGGATTGCCGTAAAAAATATTGAAAGCTCAATTGATTTATACGAAAAGCTATTTCAGACAAAATGTTATAAAGTTGAAGAAGTTGCAAGTGAAGGTGTGAAAACTGCCTTTTTTAAAGTTGGAGAATCGAAAATCGAATTACTAGAAGCGACAAATCCTGAGTCACCAATTGCCAAATTTCTTGACAAAAAAGGCGCTGGATTTCATCATGTTGCATTTGAAACAAGCGACATTGATGCCGAAATTAAACGTTTACTTTCTGAAGGTTTTGAGTTAATTCACTATACTCCAAAAGATGGAGCAGACAATAAACGCATCGCTTTTCTTCACCCAAAGGCGGTCGATGGTTTACTCGTTGAATTGTGTCAAGAGAAAAGCGCGTAAAAATCCTTCTCATTGGTATAAAAATGAGTTTTTAATCCTGCATTCTTAGCTCCTTCAATATGCTGCGGGCTGTCATCAATGAAAAGTGTTTTTTCAGGGGTTAGATTATTTTGATGACAAACCCACTGGAAAACTTCCGTATCTGGTTTGCGTTGGCCAATTTCAAACGAAAGATAAACCTGTTCGAAAAGATCCGTCATCTTATGTTCGCTTACTTCATTCCAAGCTTTTATAACAGGAGATAAGTGAATAGCATTCGTATTACTAAGCATAAAAATACGATAGTTTGTCTTGATCTTTTTTAATAGTTCGATTTTCCCCGAAGGAAATTTTCCCAACATGGCATTCCACGCTGCAACAATTTGATTCGGTGTTACACCTTTTGGCATAATATCCATCAATTTATTGATAAAGTGCTGGCTCGAAATCAATCCTTTCTCAAAGTCGTTAAACAAGGATGTTTGGTTTAATTGAGAATAATGTAAATCAAAATCAATTATCCCAAGAGCTTCAAAAGCTTTTTTAGTTGCTTGATAATCAATGTCAATGAGTACACCTCCTAGGTCGAATATAATATTTTCTATCGATTCCAATTCATTTGATTTTTGCAAATGTACGTAT